>JAJAZB010000034.1 GCA_026785975.1 Cytophagaceae bacterium
GCCCAAAGGCTTCCAGAGCGCTGAATTCGTACTCGAACACGGCTTTCTCGATTTCATCGTCGATCGCAAAGACCTGAAAATGAAATTGAGTGGTCTGTTGGAAATGCTGCGTTGAGTGGACAAAAAATAGAGGATAGAGGACAGAGTTGAGTTAAAAAGCTATCCTCTATCCACTCTTTTCTACTACCGCTTAAAAAACCGCGACACCAGCCACAGCACCAGTCCAACCACGAGAACAACACCAATAATGCCCGTCCAGGCACCGGCCTCAAAAATGTCACCGATAGCTTCGCAACTACTCAGCGTCAGGGCCATCAGCACCAACGCAAAGGCAGAGAATGATTTCATGGAATTGGAAATTGAGAGGATGAACTAATACCGGTTGCGTATTAAAAAAGTATGCCATTCCAAGCCCGACGTGAAAACGGCGGGTTTTGTTTTACGTGGGCGTTCAGTTAGTTTTGTTCAACTAAACAAGCTGAATACGGTCTTTTTTCGTGGAATTTTACAAAAACTTATTTAGTGAATCTTATCCTTTTTGATGACCCCGCCCGGCGTACCGCTCTGCTACCGCTCACGTTTACCCGGCCCGTAGCCGACTTGCGCGTGGGCATTCGCACCATCGCCGAAAAGTGGGCGGACTGGTTGAAAACGAACCCGCAGTTTTTAACGGAAACGTATTTACAACCCAAATTTCCGCTCGCTCCGTTAACAGATTCGCTTTACGTCAACGGGGCCGTTTGCCCGTCGGTGGAGGTGGTTGAGCGGGTGCTAGCGCTACAATCTGGTGAAGGCTTATTTTGGGGAGACAGCCTGCTGGCTTGTCGCCCGGCGCAGGCATTAAACTACGGTTTTTCGGCAAATGGATTCCAGCGCCAACAACTTGAAAAAGAGCCGACAATGCTTCGCGGGTTGACGGATATTTTCAAACAAAATGGCGCGCAGATCGCGGCGGATTTTGAACAGATCACCTCGGGCCGTACTTCGCAACCGCTGATAGACCGTTTCACTGCCGTTTACAACGAAAGTCAAATCTTTATCGAACCTGGTGCCGACATCAAAGCGGCCTCGCTCAACGCCACCAAAGGACCAATTTACATTGGCCGCAACGCGCAAGTCATGGAAGGTGCGCTGATTCAGGGGCCGTTCGCGCTCGGCGAAGGCTCCATCGTGCATCTGGGCGGGAAAATGCGCCCCAATACCACCGTAGGGCCTTTCTGTAAAGTCGGCGGGGAGATTGGTACCTCGGTGATTTGGGGCTATTCCAACAAAGGCCACGAAGGATTTATGGGCAACTCAGTGATCGGGGCCTGGTGCAACTGGGGCGCGGATACGAATAATTCAAACCTGAAAAACGACCTGACCACGGTCAAACTCCATCATTACGGCACCCGGCAACCCGAAGATACCGGTGAGATTTTTGTGGGATTGATAATGGGCGATTTCAGCAAGGCGGGCATCAATACCATGTTCAACACGGGCACGGTTTGCGGCGTCAGCGTCAACGTATTCGGGAGTGGGTTTCAACCCAAACATCTACCCTCGTTCTCGTGGGGCGGGGCTGAAAACCTGGATACGTATCGTTTGGAAAAAGCAATTAAGGTAGCTCGTGACACGGTTGGGCGTCGGGGTGTCGTGTTTGACGAAACGGACGAGGCCATTTTCCAGGAAATTTTCCGGCGTACCCACGGCGAATAAAGCCTCATTTTTTGGTTAACTTTGACAAAAGTCAGCTCTGATGCAAGCAATTTATCATCTCGAACCCGAAGAATTAAACGGCGATTTTCTGGAAGCCCTGAAAACGCTGTTCAAAAATCAGCGCCTTACCGTAACCGTACAGGCCGAATTTAGCGTTGACGAAACCGAACGCATTTTGGCCAATCCAGCGATGAAACAAACGCTGGAGCGGCGGCTGGCGAACGTGAAGCAGGGCTTGGTAAAGGAAGTTTCGATGGAGGAATTTCGCCAATGAGGCGGGTACTTTTTGAAAATGAAGCCTTCGAAGAATTTACGGCCTGGGCCTCAGAAAGCACCAAGACCTTTGAGCGTCTTGCCCGGCTCATCGAAGAGGCCGCCCGGCGTACCCCGTTTGTCGGCACGGGTAAACCCGAACCGCTAAAGCATCAGTTCAAAGGCTGCTGGTCACGGCGGATTGACGGTGAACATCGCCTCGTGTATACGGTTTCTGACGAATTCATTACGATTATCGCTTGTAGGGAGCATTATTAAACTATGGGCGATCATATTTCTTTAATCGAGCTTGAAATAGCAGGCAACGGTAAATAGTGCTCTCCTTGCTCTTCCGCGACATCCCCGGCCTCGAATCCCTTAAACACACGCTTTGCCAATCGGTGAGTGATCATCATGTAGCTCACGCGCAGTTGTTTCATGGCGGGCCGGGCAGCGGCGCACTGGCCCTGGCTTTAGCATTTGCCACGTACCTCAACTGCGAAAACCAGCAGCTACACGATGCTTGCGGAACCTGCGCCTCCTGCGCCAAAATGCGCAAACTGGCCCATCCCGACGTGCATTATATTTTCCCCGTCGCCGCGACCAAAGCCATCAAGGAAACGCAGAGTGACGCTTTTTTGCCGTTGTGGCGAACCTTCGTGGCGCAACAGCTCTACGGCGGAGTACCCGATTGGTTGGAGCACATCGGGGCGGAGAACAAGCAGGGTAATATTTCGGCGGAAGAGGCCCGGAATGTGCTGCGCAAACTTTCGCTGAAAGCCTACGAGGGCGAGTATAAAATTATGGTACTCTGGCAACCCGAGTGGCTCAACGTGTACTCGGCCAATGCCCTGCTGAAGATTCTGGAAGAACCCCCCGAACGGACAATTTTCCTGTTGGTTTGTACGCAGATCGACAAAATCCTGCCCACGATTCTTTCCAGAACCCAGCGGGTGGCCGTGCCCGCGTTTGGTGCCGAGGAAATGATCGGGTTTTTAACCGAAAAAAAAGGCGTTGATCCAACCCGCGCCCGACAACTGGCCTACCTCGCCGATGGCGATCTGAGCTACGCCCTGACGCTCGCTGAAGGCGGCGAAAGCGACCGTCATAGCTGGTTTGCTAACTGGATGCGCCTGTGCTACCGCACCGACCTGACGCAGTTGGTGCCGCTGGCTGATAAATTTGATGCCCTGGCAAAAGAAGATCAGAAAGGTACCCTCGACTACGGCCTGAGTTTGTTCCGGGACTTGTTTCTCTGGCAAAATGGCGGCGAAGCCCTCGTGCGGCTGGAGGGGCAGGAACTCACGTTTGTGCAAAATTTTGCCAAAGCCATACCGCCCGAACGGGTGGAGCGCATCGTCCAGGAGTTTAACGTGGCGTACTATCACCTCGAACGCAACGTCCGGGCCAAGATGATCTGCCTCGACCTCTCGCTGACGCTGGCGAAACTTTTCAAAAAATAGCACCGGTCAGGAATCGGCGCACCGTTTATTTAGAACTATTGAATCAGTTTATGAACATTCGCATCGGAACCCGTGGCTCGAAGCTGGCACTCTGGCAGGCGCATTTTGTGCAGGACTTGCTCCAGGCGGACGGGTTGACTACGGAAATCGTCACCATCGAAACTAAGGGCGATCAGGTGCTCGACCGTTCGCTATCAAAAATTGGAAGCAAGGGCGTTTTTACGCAGGAACTCGAAGATGGTTTGTTTGATGCCAGCATCGACATCGCCGTACACAGTGCCAAAGACCTGCAATCCGAGCTACCCGACGACCTCGAACTCATCGCGTTTACCGAGCGGGAGTTGGTCAACGACGTACTCGTGAGTCGGCAGCCCCGATCGCTGCAAAGCGGGGAACGCTTCGTGATCGGTACTTCTTCGACGCGCCGAATCGCGCTGTTAAAGCACTTTTTCCCGCACATTCGCACGGTTGAGATGCGGGGAAATTTGCAAACCCGCCTGCGGAAACTCGATGAAGGGCAGTGCGACGCGTTACTGCTGGCCTACGCCGGGGTACACCGGATGGGCTACGACGATCTGATTGTTGAGATGCTACCCGCCGAACCGTTTGTGCCCGCCGTGGGGCAGGGTAGCATTGCCGTCGAGTGCGCCAAAAGCCTTGACGAGGCTAAAAAAAGCCGTATTCGTGCCCTGGTCAATCACCCCGAAACCGAAGTTTGTCTGTTGGCTGAACGGGCCTTTTTGCGTAGGTTGCAGGGCGGGTGCAGCATCCCGGTGTTTGGTCTGGCCACGCACGACGACGGCTATATCACCCTGACGGGCGGCTTGATTAGCCTCGACGGCGATCATTTGCTGAGTGAGTACGTGGTGGGTAGCGCCGCGCACGCCGAGGGCATGGGGACGGCTTTGGGCGATGAAATTTTACAGTTGGGTGGCGCACAATTGCTGGCCGAAATTAAACGAAGTCTATGAATCAAATCCGCTTGATCGGCCTGTTGGTCGTTGTCTTTCTTATTCAAATCCCGGTCGTCTTTTCCCAGAAAAAGCCCAAACGCGATTATCTCGTTACGGTTTCAACGCGCTTTGGCGATATGAAACTGGTGCTGTTTGACCAGGCACCGAAGCACAAAGAGAATTTCTTGAAACTCATTCAAAAGAAATTTTACAACGACCTGCTGTTCCACCGGGTTATCGAAGGCTTCATGATTCAGGGCGGTGATCCCAACTCCAAAGGCGCTCCCGACAATATTCAGTTGGGCAACGGCGACGTGGGGTACACGGTACCAGCGGAATTCCGGCCTGAATTATTTCACCAGAAAGGAGCCTTAGCCGCCGCTCGTAACAGTGACAACAATCCAGAGAAGGCGTCGAGCGGGTGCCAATTTTACATCGTTCACGGGAAAATCTACAACGACGCCGATCTGACTCGTCAAATGGCCCGCAGTGGGCGCGCGTTTACCGAAGCCCAAAAGCAGGTGTATAAAACCGTGGGTGGGAGTCCGCACCTGGATGGAAATTATACCGTTTTTGGGCAAACCATTGCGGGTCTGGCGGTCATCGACAGCATTGCCAAACAACCGCGTAACCAGTTTGACCGGCCCCGGCCCGACATTGCCATGCGCGTAACGGCCGAACGGATGCGCAAGAAGAAAATCACCCGGAAGTTTGGGTATCCGTTCAATTGACCAATGGGCAAATGTGCTAATTTCTAATGGGCGAATGAATTCATTAGAAATTAGCACATTAAAAATTAGCACATTAATCTATGCCAAAAACCCTCCTCATCACCGGATCCAACGGCCTTCTGGGACAAAAGCTGGTCGCGCTTTTACGCCACAATCCCGATATAAACCTCGTAGCTACGGCCCGGGGTGCTAACCGCCTGCCCTTTAGCGATGGCTATGCGTACCACGAAATGGACATTACCGACGCTGCCAACGTGGCCAACGTGATGGATGAAGTACGCCCCCAGGCTGTCATTCACGCGGCGGCGATGACCAACGTGGACCAGTGTGAGGCCGAAAAAGAACTCTGCTGGAACATGAACGTACACGCCACGGAGTACATCGTGGATGCCTGCGCGAAGCATGATAGTTTTCTATGCCACGTCTCGACCGACTTTATTTTTGACGGTGCCGCCGGTCCGTACACCGAGGATGCTACGCCGAGTCCACTAAGTTTTTATGGCTGGAGTAAGTACGCCGCCGAAGAAGTCATACGTCGCTCGGACCTGCGCTGGGGCATCGCCCGTACGGTTTTGGTGTACGGCATTGCCTACGACATGAGCCGGAGCAATATCATTTTGTGGGTGAAAGGCTCGTTGGAATCCAGTAAAACCATCAAAGTGGTGACCGATCAGTTTCGTAGCCCAACGCTGGCCGAGGATCTGGCGATGGGTTGCTGGCTAATCGCCGATCAGGAGGCGGAAGGCATTTTTAATATCTCGGGAAAAGACCTGCTGACGCCCTATGAAATGGCCCACAAAACGGCCCGGTTTTTCAACCTCGATTCGTCGTTGATCACCGAAGCCGATTCGAGTACGTTTACGCAACCGGCCAAACGCCCACCCCGCACCGGTTTTATCCTCGACAAAGCCCAACGGGTACTCGGCTACGCGCCCCATTCATTTGAAGAAGGCATTGCCCTGTTGGCCCAACAAATGGAAATGGCCCGGTAGGCCATCGTCAATAAATCAGGCATGAAAAAATTCGCGTGGTTTCCCGCGCTCGTGGCATTGGGCTTTTTACTTCCAGTTTCGGGCCGGGCGCAAGGGGTGACGTTTTATCCCTGGAGTTCGGTGTTGGCCGTTAGTACCAATCCGCAACGGGCGGTTTGGGCCGAGGCGCGTTTCCAGACGAATTCGCTTTTCTCCTCACTCGACACCGAACTGGCTCCGATGGTCAACTTCCGGCGCTCCCCGCAATCGCAGTTTTACGCCGGAGCGGGGGCCAACTTAGGCATCGTCGCCAATCTGGTGGATGTCAGCCAGTTGATTAAAGGGTATTTCCTGAGTGTGGGCGTGCGGGTACACCCGCTGGTGCAGGTGCCGCAGGTCGGGGCGGCCTTTGAGGTTTCACCGTACACCGCCGAAGATTTTAAATCGGGCCGGTTCCGGGCCTGGTTGGGCATTACGTATCAGTTCGGACGAAAAGGAGGTCAGTAGCCATCCGTAGTTTGAGGGTTTGAGTTTTGAAAGTTTGACTTATTTTTCAAACCTCAAACCCTCAAACCTTTTTTCAAACTACGAATTTCACTTGCGAGCCATTACCTCAGCCTGATCGAAGTAGCGTAGTGCCTGTTGATACGTATTGTCGACGGTGGTCATCACCCGGAAATACTCATTCCGTAAGCCATTGGTGTTGCGTTTCTCCCAGACTTGCCGGGCAATCAGGGCTTTAATCTGCGTTTGCAGGTAGGCTCTGGAGCGATTCAGGTCGGTTTCTGATCGCTTTACGTCGGCAGCGGCCGCCAGTTTCACCAACTCATTCAGCATGGCGTCACTGACGACAAACGTGTCGAGGTACTGCTTGAAACTCTGTTTTTCGAGCGCTTTGCGGTGATCCTCGGCGTAGTTGAGCGCGTACTCCTGCACCAGGTTTTTGTTATAAAGCTGGCGTAAATACTTCGTCAGGTAATTGGTATCCGCCGGAATGAATACGTCGGGAGTAATGCCGCCGCCGCCGTACACCGTCCGACCCGCTACGGTTTTGAATTTCCGGTTCGGATCGAATTTGATGCTGTCGGCGTGGAACAACTCGCCGCTTTTCAGCCGCATTTCGTCGTCTTTATCGTAAATGCTGTAAGGTTTCTGGATGCACCGCCCGCTGGGCGTAAAGTAGCGCGACACCGTCAGGCGTAACTCCGAGCCATCCGACAAGTTGATCGGCGACTGCACCAGGCCCTTGCCGTAGGAGCGGCGACCCACGATGAGCGCCCGGTCGTTGTCTTGCAACGCGCCCGCCACAATTTCGGAGGCCGAGGCTGAGTTTTCGTCAATCAACACCATCACCGGGCCTTTCTCAAACGAGCCCTCGCGTTTGGCGAAGGTCCGGTCGTCGTACTGTTGGCCCTTGCCATCGGTGTACACGATGAGGCGGTTGCCGCTCAATAATTCATCGACCAGATTGGTCGCGCGGTCTTTATAACCGCCTCCGTTGCCGCGCAAATCGAGCATCAGGCGTTCCATGCCCTGATTTTTCAGACCCGACAGCACATTCCGGAATTCAGTGAAGGTACTTTCCGAGAAACTGTTAATTTTGATGTACCCCGTTTTATCGTCGATCAGGTACCCCGCCGTGACCGAGTACGACGTGATGCGGTTGCGGGCTACGGTAAATTTGATGAGGTCTCTAACGCCGCGCCGTTGCACGTCGAGCGTGACCTGCGAGCCACGAGGGCCGCGCAGTTTGCTGAAAACCAATTTGTTGTCGAGCTTGGAACCTGTGAGCGGAGTGCCATCGGCGCGCAATAATTTGTCGCCCGCCCGGACGCCCGCCGCCTCGGAGGGGCCGCCGGGCATGGTGTTGACGACGTACACGGTATCGCTGAAAATATTGAATTCGACCCCGATGCCGTCAAAACCCGCGTCTAACTGCGAACGGGAGAAGGCGACCTCCGCCGCCGGAATGTACACCGAGTGCGGGTCGAGTTTTTCGAGCATTTTCTTGATGGAAAAATCGACCAGCGAATCCGTATCCACCGAGTCCACGTAACTGTGGTCGATCCAGGTCATCACTTCGCGGTACTTGTTGAAATTCTTCAAAATGTCGCCGGTACTTTTGCTACCTCCACCAAAAAGAGTAGCACCCAGCAAAATCCCCCCGGCAAGTGCCAGGCCCAGCAACATGGGCAAACGAACTGTGGCGGGGTTGTTTTGGATAGGTTTCTCTTCAAAATTCACGTTGAGTCATTTGGTTAAGTGTTTGTAAAACAAGCCCCAGGTTACCCCCGGTTTTCAAGACCTACTTACGAAATAAAAGGCCGCTTGCGGAACCGACCTCGCGACGTAAAGTAGTAAAGATGGGGTCTGCTAAGTTAACCAAAATCAGATAAAAACCGCTCCCAAGCCTTATCTTTGCAGTCAACTTTTTTGCAAAAACTCCATTGGCCCGACTTGTCGCGATTGATTACGGCACCAAACGCGTGGGCGTGGCCGTCACGGATCCGCTCCAAATCATCGCCTCGGCGCTGGAAACCGTTCACGCCAAAGATGTCATCGCGTACCTGAAAACGTACGCCGCCCGCGAAGAAGTCGAGGCGTTTGTTGTGGGGATGCCCAGTCGCCTCGATGGTACCGCCACCGACGCCACGCCGCACGTGCGGGGCTTTATCAAAACGCTGCGAAAGGCTTTCGTCGATATTCCGGTGTACGAGCACGACGAACGGTTTACCTCAGTACTGGCCCAGCGGGCCATGATTACGGGCGGGATGAGTAAAAAAGATCGCCGCGACAAAGCCAACGTCGATAAACTATCGGCCACGATTTTGTTGCAGTCGTTTATGGAAATAAAGCGTTAATTTGAAAATTTGAGAATTTGAAAGTGTGCCAATAAACGGAAAAGTAGCATTCTTAAATTCTCAAATTAGCACATTTTCAAATCTGAAATGATTTACCCGATTGTAGCTTACGGCGACCCGATATTGCGAAAAGTGGCGCCGCCGATTGACCGAAGTGCCGACCTGGATTTGAAAAAACTGGTCGGGGATATGTTTGAAACGATGTATGCGTCGGCGGGCGTTGGATTAGCCGCGCCGCAGATTGGTTTGAGTGTCCGGCTGTTTGTGGTGGATGGCACGGCACTCAACGATGAAGACCCCAAGAGCGACGATTTCGATCCGAGTCTGGTCGGCTTTAGAAAGGTCTTCATCAACGCCGAAATCCTGGATGAAGACGGCAAGGAGTGGGCCTACGAAGAAGGCTGTCTGTCGATTCCCGGTATCCGCGCCGACGTGTACCGGCCCAAACAGGTCCTGATTCAGTACGAGGATTTAGAGGGAAATGAGCACACGGACACGTTTGAAGGCATGGCCGCGCGGATTATTCAGCATGAATACGATCATTTGGAAGGCGTGTTGTTTACCGATCATTTACCGTCTCTGAAAAAGCGGTTGCTCAAAAATAAATTAGCCGGTATCGCCAAAGGCGATGTGGACGTGGATTATAAAATGAAATTCGCGCACTGACCCAACGGTCAATTATTGAAAATGAAAATTTTCAACGAGCCACTTTTCATTTTCAATAAACCCCAGTAATTCTCAAAGCCGTGGCCCGATGAAAAACCCACCTACTCTAAACACCAGCGGGCTGGAATAAGGCGAGTTAAAATCGTTGTAATTGACGTTGTAAAGCGCCGTGATATTGAAACCACTGAGGTTGATACCCGCGCCGAGTAAAAAAGCTGGCTTGAACTGTGTTTCGTAATTCAGTCCCCAGAATTGCTCCACCTCGCCCTGCGCGTACACGTTGCGCAGGCTTTCGGGTAAAAAACTGAGCTGATGCCGGGCGAAGAGACCGAGACTCAGTAGATTGAGATTTCGCCGGAATGTGCTGTTAGTTGCTGGATTGTAAAATTTTTCGGACTGGTAGGTGTAGCTGGAGTTAATCCCGGCAATGGCGCTTGGGGTGAGTTGGTACCCCACTTGCGGGTTAATATTGATCACCGTCGGATTACCGAGTTGCAAACCCCCGATACCGCCCCCAACCAGAATACGCTGGGCGAAGGTCATACCCTGCAAGGGGTTTTCCTCCAGACGTTCTTGACGGTCGTAGTAGCCCGAATCGGGCGGCGCCTGGCGAATCACTACGGGTGGTGGATCACTCGGATCCTGGGCTTTCGCCGCAATAGCTGAGCAGGTTAATAAACTGGCAATGAGTAAAATACGCATGGTTATTTTAGAATAATTCGGTCAAGTTAACTGAAAAATCGGTTCGCCAACCCCGCAATCGGTGGCAATGGTCAGCAAACCAGTTAAAAAACGATAAATCAATGGGTTGGCGTATATAAACCGGAGCCATCAGACGGGTTTTAACCGCTTGAAAAAAAGCGAAAGTAGGGCCGCTGTACCAATCATCGCGGCAATAAAACCGAACGCCTGTTGGTAGCTGCCCGTTTGCTGAAACCACCAACCCGTCAGCACCGGCCCCGAAAGCCCACCCACGGATTCCCAGAAACTAATACTGCCATTGATTTTCCCCGCCGATTTCAAGCCGAACGTGCGGATAATCAGCACGTTGTAGAGTGTAAAAACGCCACCCCAACTCAGCGCCGTCAGACCCACGGCCCAGGGCATTAGGCTGGGAACCAGACTGGCAAGGCCCGCCGCGCCCAGAGCCAACCCAACCAGTGAGGCCGGGAAGAGTTTATAAATATCGGCGTAGTCGGACAGGGACGAGATGAGAAATTTACCCGTCAGCGATCCGACAAAATACAGCGACAGCCCGCTCGCTGCGGCTTCGGCCTCAAAGCCCATTCCCCGCAAGTGCAGGAATAAATTGGACACCAGCCCCAGAACGCCGAAAAACGATAACAGCCCGCAGGCGCTGATGAGCCAAAAGATGGGCGTACGCACGGCCTGCCGGTACTCCATGCCGTTGTGCAGCAAGTCGGGGTCTTCGTTTGGCAGGAGTTCATCCAACGTTTCGCCCCAGGCCAGGCCACCGACCTGCGCCGGCGAATCTCTCACGACCAAAAACACGTAAACGAGCAACAGCGCCGGAAGGGCCGAGAGGAGTAAGAACGTGGTTCGCCAACCTTCGTTTTCAATAAACTGATTGAGAATAGGCGGAAAAATAGCACTGCCCAGACTCGTACCCACCAGCGTAAGCCCCAGTGCCAGACCGCGTTGCGCCCGAAACCAGGTGGATACGAGAATAATAACCGGCACCGAACCCGCCGTGACGTACGCTAATCCCAACAAGACGTGAACGGCGTACAACTGCCAGGGTGCCCGGATAAACCCGTACAATCCCAACGCCGCACCCATGAAAACCAGGCCCGTGAGCAGGAGTTTTTTGACGCCAATGCGGTCGATGAGAAAGCCCGAAAGTAAAATGAAAATGGCCGCCACGGTCAGGGTGACGGTTTCTTTAGTCTTGAGTTGAGTGCGGTCGAGGTTGAACTCGCGCGTGAGGGCTTCATCAAAAACCGAGAGCGAAGAGGTCGTCAGGCCATTGATGACGATCAGCACCAGCAAGCCCGAAAACACGATGAGCCAGGGGTACCAGCGTGCCAGACGCGATGAATTTTTAAGGGTTAGGGTAGAAAGTTCACTCATGCCGGGCTAACAAAATCAGGCCGTGAAGGTTCCAGCCGGGCTTTTGGGAATCTTATCCGGAATGGGCGAAAAATCAGCGGGTCGTCTCATCTTTGCCAGTTCAATATTCGGTAAAACGCACTTTCAACCATGCAGTTAGGCATTAGTAGTTTCACCTACGGTTGGGCCGTCGACGCCACCGAAGTGCCAATGACTGAAGTCGATTTGCTCTATCAAACCCGAGCTTTCGGCCTGACTTGTCTGCAAATCGGCGATAACTTGCCTTTGCACACGTTCTCCGAGGAACGGCTTCAAGATTTTTATCAGGGAACCGTAAATCAAATAATTCGTCTGGAAATTGGGGCGAAAGGGCTGCGCCCGGCGCACCTGCAACGCTACATTCAACTGGCCGGGCAGTTGCAAGCCCCGCTGTTGCGGTTTATCATCGACGGGGCGGATTACGAACCTAAATCCGACGAGGTCATCGCGATGATCAGGGATGTTTTGCCCGAATTGGCTTCGCGGAATCTGACGCTCGGCATTGAAAATCACGACCGGTTCAAAGCCGTCGAACTGGCCGCCATCCTGGAGGCGGTTGGTAGCGAGCGGGTGGGCATCTGCCTCGACTGCGCCAACTCGATTGGGGCTAACGAAGGTTTGGCCTGGGTTACTCAGGTGTTAGCGCCGTTCACCGTCAATTTCCACGTGAAGGATTTCGCCATCGAACGACTTTCGCATAAAATGGGCTTTCTGGTGACGGGCCGACCCGCCGGGCAGGGTATGCTCGATTTGCCCTGGATGCTGGAGCAACTTTCCTACTACAACCGCTGCCAAAGCGCCATTCTGGAACTCTGGACGGTGCCGGAATCCGATCCGCTGGCGACGATTGAAAAAGAGGCGAGTTGGGCGGAGGAAAGCGTGGCGTATTTGAAATCTTATTTTGAAGCTAAGTGACTTTTAAATCAATGTACCGGAAAGGTCTTTAAATTCATTTAGGAAGGTAGCCCAAGAACATAGCTATTTCGATGGCTAAACTGCTAAGCGTCGCCAAGTTTCCTGTTCTTGAAAGTAAAGTATCAAGTGCAAACTTTGGCACTTTCTTTTGATCCCGAACTCTACTTTCAATATCATCAATACACTCTTTCAAATCTTCTAATTCTTCTCGATTGAGAGCAGATACTTTTTCAAGTTCTCTTTTGAATTGGTCGATTAATTTCTGAGCCTCACTTTGATAAATTTGGTTAGTAACCACATCTGAAGAAGCCAAATTTAGTGCAACGTTTGCGCTATTCGATATACTTATCGAACCGAAATTATTCGAAGAATTATTTGCAACAGGAGGGTCTTCGACGTAGTCCCTGCCTTCCGAAGTAATATGACAATCCGTTTCAGCGTCGGTAAAACAATATATTATGAAACCACCTTTTTTTAATCTTTCAGCCATATCCCAAACCTCTTGTCTGTTTTCGTAGATACCAAGAGATTCAAATATTTCTTCTAAAGATTGCGTCTGCTTAGCTTTATGCAATTCATAAAGTTTTTTAAGAACTGCATCAAACTTCTGTTTTTCCGTCATAGCCGTAGTGTTTAACTTTTCAATTCTCCTCTTAAAAACACCCCCGTATAACTCCCTTTCGCCTTCGCTACTTTTTCGGGCGTACCCTGCGCGACGAGTTGGCCTCCTTTGTTGCCCCCTTCGGGGCCGAGGTCGATCACCCAGTCGGATACTTTGATGACGTCCATGTTGTGCTCGATGATGAGGACGGTGTTGCCCTTGTTCACCAGTTTTTGCAACACGTCGAGCAGGTGGGCGATGTCCTGAAAGTGCAGGCCCGTCGTGGGTTCGTCGAGGATGTATAGCGTTTTACCGGTGTCTTTTTTGGAAAGTTCTTCGGCCAGTTTCACCCGTTGCGCCTCGCCACCCGACAGCGTCGTGGCCTGCTGCCCGAGGGTGATGTAGCCGAGGCCCACTTCGTTGAGCGTCCAGACTTTACGCAAAATACGGGGCTGATTTTCAAAGAATTCAACGGCCTGTTCCACCGTCATGTCGAGTACGTCGGCGATGGATTTTCCTTTGAAACGAACTTCCAGCGTTTCGCGGTTGAAGCGCTTGCCTTTGCAGGTTTCGCAGGGAATGTACACGTCGGGCAAAAACTCCATTTCAATCTTTTTCATCCCCGCACCCTCGCACGATTCGCAGCGTCCGCCCTTCACGTTGAAACTAAACCGACCCGCTTTGTACCCCCGGATTTTCGATTCGGGCAACTCGGAAAAGAGCGACCGAATGTCCGAAAACATACCGGTGTACGTGGCCGGATTGGAACGGGGTGTGCGGCCAATCGGAGCCTGATCCACTTCGATGACTTTATCCAGATGCTCCAAACCCTCGACTTTGTCGTAGGGCATCGGTTCGCGTTTGGCGTTGAAAAAATGCCGGTTCAGTATCGGAAACAGCGTGTCGTGGATGAGCGTACTCTTACCGCTACCGCTCACGCCCGTCACGCAGGTGAGCGTTCCCAGAGGCAGGGTGAGGGTGATATTTTTGAGGTTGTTGCCCGTGGTGCCCGTTATTTTCAGCGAATTCCCGTTGCCTTTCCGGCGTTCCGCCGGGATGTCAATGTTGAGCCGACCGCTGAGGTAACCCGCTGTCGTTGAGTCATTTTGTAGAAATTCGTTCGGGGTTCCGTGGCCCACAATCGCCCCACCGTGCCGCCCGGCCCCCGGCCCGATGTCAACGAGATAATCGGAGGCGAGCATCATGTCTTTGTCGTGCTCAACGACCAAAACGGTGTTGCCCAAATCGCGCAAATCCTTCAGCGACTGAATCAATTTGTTGTTGTCGCGCTGGTGTAGGCCAATGCTCGGTTCGTCCATGATGTACAAAACGCCCACGAGCTGGGTGCCAATCTGCGTGGCCAGCCGGATGCGTTGCGCCTCGCCGCCAGAGAGCGTGCGGAGCGCCCGGTTGAGCGTGAGGTAATCCAAACCAATGCCGAGTAGAAAACCGACGCGCTTGCGAATTTCCTTGAGTACTTCTTTGCCAATCAAATTCTGCCGGTCGCTCAGGCGGCTCTCCACACCCACGAACCAAGACGACAATTCGGCGATGTCCATCCGGGCCAGTTCGGAGATATTTTTATCGGCAATCTTAAACCAGAGCGCTTCTTTTTTGAGTCGGGTTCCGTTGCATTCGGGGCAGGTTTTCACCACCATAAAATCTTTCAACCAATCCTGAATTTTGTCGGAACCCGCCTCCTGCTGGCGCGTCAGGAAGTTGACGATGCCTTCGTATTTGGTGTTCCACTCGGTGCCTTCGTACTTTTTGCTCGGCACGGGCACGGGTTCGTCGGTGCCGTAGAGCATCATGTCGATGGCCTCGCGGGGAAACTTCTCGATGGGCGTACTCAGGCTGACTTTAAACGGCTTGAGCAGCACTTCGAGTTGTTTAAAAATCCACAGCTCGCGGTATTCACCAATGGGCGCGATGGCTCCCCGACTGATGCTCAGGCTTTTATCAGGAATAACCGAATCCTCAGTGATTTCCTCGACCACGGCGAGGCCCTGACAGACCGGGCACCAGCCGTAGGGCGAATTGAACGAAAACGTATTGGGCGCAGGCTCGTCGTAGCTGATGCCCGACACCGGATCCATGAGGTTTTTGGAGAACCAGCGGGCCTGATTTTTATCATCAACGAGCATCATCAGGCTTTTGCCCTGCGTGAGCGCCGTACCCACGCTTTGGCTGAGCCGGAAGCGGTCGTCGGCGCTGGGCACGAGGCGGTCGATGACGATTTCGACGTCGTGAATTTTAAACCGGTCCAACTGCATTTTGGGCACGATGTCCTGAATCGTCCCGTCCACGCGGACTTTGGTGTAACCCAGCTTGGCGATTTGCACGAACAATTCCCGGTAGTGTCCCTTGCGCCCCCGCACGACGGGGGCAAGCAGTACCGTTTTTTTGCCGGAATAATCCTTTAAAATCTGGTCGATGATCTGATCCTGAGAAAGTTGCAACATCCGGTTGCCCGTGGCGTAGCTGAAGGCCTCGCCTGCCCTGGCGTAGAGCAGGCGCAGGAAATCGTAAATCTCGGTGACCGTGCCGACGGTGGAACGGGGGTTTTTGGAAGTCGTTTTTTGCTCGATGGAAATCACCGGGCTGAGGCCCTCGATCTTGTCGACGTCGGGCCGCTCCATCGAGCCGATGAAGCCCCGCGCGTAGGCCGAAAAACTTTCCATGTACCGGCGCTGCCCTTCGGCGTAAATCGTATCGAAGGCCAGGGATGACTTGCCCGAGCCGCTGATGCCCGTGATGACAACCAGCTTGTTGCGGGGCAAAGTCAGGTCAATATTTTTGAGATTATGTTCGCGGGCACCGAGGATGTCGATGGTGTCGTGGCCCGGTGAAATTAGTTGCTGTGAAGTAGTTTCTGCCATGAATACGGTCGGGGAAAACAAACCGCGAAGTTACGAAAATTGGGCCGGAACGAGTAGCTTTGGCTGAAGGTAAACCGGGAAATTGGATGGAGAAACTCATCGCCAACATCACGGCGGCACTCGACGGCATGGGCGTACCGTACATGATTACGGGCAGCATTGCGCTGAATTTTTACACCCTTCCCCGCTCGACCCGCGATATTGATCTGGTCATCGAAGCCTTACCTGAAAAAGCCGAGGCATTCATCCGCCAATTCGCTGGTCAGTTTTACCTCGAACCGACTACCGTGCGGCAGTAATGGGTGGGCTTGGGTGTGGGGATGTTCAACCTGATCGACCAGGAGACGTTCTACAAAATTGATTTCATCGTTCGGAAGAACACGCTTTACGAAACCGTAAAGTTTAACCGGCGACAAAAAATAGCCCTTGGAGAGCAACTTGTTTGGGTGATTAGCCCCGAAGATTTGGTCTTGTCAAAATTGCAGTGGGTTCAGCAATTACAAAGCGAACGGCAACTGGATGACATCGCGAAATTGCTTAAGGCTTCAGCCTTGGATTTGGGCTACCTTCAGGAATGGACTCAAAAACTGAACCTCAACACATTTGGCAGTTTATGAAAGATACACCTCCTCACCTGGAAGAACTTCAATACCAACTCGCTATGCAACGCTCGGGCGAGGAGCGGTTTCGGCTGGGCTTGAAAATGGCCGAGGATGGCTGGAAATTGATGATTGCCGGGGTTCGCGCCCGGAATCCGGAGGCTACTGAAACGGAATTGCGAAAGGCCATACTCAGGCACTTACAGACGTTCGATGAAGCGTATGGGTTTATTGAGTTGGAAAACGAATCAGCAATTCCCTCAACGGATTCGTAAGCTGCCGTTTTAAAAAACGCAAAAATGGCCCTCGATTTTGTCGGCGTACAGCAGGCAGGCCGAAACGCCTTCTGGTTCCAGAAACGGGTAATCTTCCTGCAATTCCTCGAAAGAAAGGCGGTTGGAAAGAGCCTTTAACACGTGCTCAACCGTTAGTCGGGTACCCCGAATGGTGGGTTTGCTCACCATAACCTGTGGGTTTGCTGTGATGCGGGTCAGAAGGTCGGTAGGATTCAACATGGAGGCCTATTTTTTATCCAACAGTTGCTGCAAAAGTTCGTTTTTCTCCCTCTCCGCCTGAATGAGACGTTCGTAGAGCTTTTTATTTTCTTCGATTACTTCAACCCATTTATCAATGGGATTGAAAGTCGGAAAATAATTTACAGAGCCACTCGCATCGTGCAACGTGCTTGAAACGATGTTGATGGCGGCCTCCTCGTTAAAATTCTTGATTACTTCTTCCGATACGCCCAGGGCTTTAGACACCTTCTCCACCACGGGAGCGTCAAGCTTTTCTTTCTGCTCTAATTGGGAAACAGCCTGCTGGCTCAAACCTAAGGTGGTGGCGAGTGCTTCCTGTTTGATGCCCAGCATCTCCCGGATTCGTTTAACACTGTTGCCCTGATGAGGCATATCGTTAGTCGTTTTCATAGGCCAAAGCTACCCAAATTCCGCAATTGGTGAAAAACAAGCTGTTTACTTGTAGGATACAAGGCTTGTCACGCTCTTTGAATCAGAAAAAAAAGATCAGATTCGTCCCTCGGATGATTTAACCGTTTCAGACTATGACCTTTGGTGCTTTGTGATAGTACCCACTGACATAAAGTGCACGAAACCTCATTCCACATTTTCCTCACACTAAATCTGTAATTTTATGAAATCGCTACTTGTAATCTGTTTATCACTGGTTCTTATTGGTTCAAGCAGTCGAATTAATGCTAATTTTGGTTTAGCACCAAAAGAACAGAAGTATCATTATTATTTTTATGCAAGAACATTGCACAGTAGTCCAAATAAACTCTACTATTCGATTGTTAGAGGTCCTGTGAGTTTTGATATAATGAATCGAGATTTTGAAAGATGGGTTAAGAACTTACCCAGTCGTGAAATAGATGCCTATAAACAGTATGAAGACAGCATCCAAAGAGATAGTGAGCAAACTATAAGGAGATCGCTGCAAGAACTCATTAGAAATGATAGAGTTAACGGATACACTCCTGTACAATACTGAACTGCCCCGCCATCGTTCGCCTCTGACGAGTGAAAATTATCCAAAATCCCCCGCAATTGCTCGCGTCTCGCGAGCGACAAATATCAAAAAGCCTTCTGGGCGTAGCGACTGTCTACCAGCCGAACCAGGTAGTTTATCAATTTCTTCGTAGCGAGGTCGAAAATCGAAAATAAAGATTTGACAACTTTTCAAAAGTTGTCAAATCTCTGGTGACCATACCCTCCAAGCGTGTCTTCCTCAAAATCTGAATGCTCCTACGATGCATCCAGGATGAAGC
>JAJAZB010000035.1 GCA_026785975.1 Cytophagaceae bacterium
CACGCTCACCAAACCCGGCCATAAGCCTAAAGCGGCCTATCACTCCGGTCGCCTGACAAAAGAAATCATCGCCGAACACGTACCCGACATTGCCTCCCGGCGCGTCCACATTTGCGGACCCAAAGCGATGAACAACGCGGTAAAGCAGATGCTTAACGAACTGAAGGTGCCGAAAGAGAACATCAAACTGGAGGATTTTGCTACCCCAGCCCCAGCCCCGAAAAAGGCGGTACCCACTCTGCCCGATGAAGCCGACAAGCCCCCGGCCCCTGACCAAGCCCCGGCAGCTGCACCCCCTTCTGCCGGGGCTGCAACACCACCCGAACCGGCAGCATCACCTACCCCTGTCGAGGCCGCAACGCCGCCCGAACCGCCACTCACACGCCCTGCCCGTCCTCCCCCCGCCCCTGACCAGGCTAAAACGACAGCGGTCGCCACCTTCGCCAAGTCGAACAAAACCGCCGTGTTGCCGCCCGACAAATCAGTTCTGGAAGCCTCAGAAGATGTTGGGGTAAATATTGATTACTCGTGCCGCGTCGGAACGTGCGGGGTGTGCAAAACCAATCTGCTATCGGGAACGGTGACGATGGCGGTTCAGGATGCCCTGACCGAGGACGATAAGACCAAAAATATAATTCTGGTGTGCCAGGCCAAAGCAACCGCTGATGTAACCGTCGATGCATAAAGGATATGAAAAACGAACGGGCAATTATCGGCGGGCTGCTTGTGCTTCAACTGATCCTGTGGCTGGGCTTTCTGGTGCATCGTGCCCCGCGATTCGCCGGTAGTTTATCCGGCGGAATACTAGCGGTTCTGGGCGTGTTGCTGCTGGTTGTGCCGCCTCTAATCTACTCCGCCGTCAAGCGAATCGAGTATGTTAAACAACGGGTAACTGCCCGTGCTTCGCTCGGCACCCTGCTGAACTGGCACGTGTATACGAGTATCATCGGCTCGATTCTGGCCATCCTGCACACTGGGCACCGATTTGAAAGCAATCTTGGTATCTGGCTGACAGCGATGATGTTACTGACGGTTTTGAGTGGCTTCGTGGGCCGGTATTTTCTGGGTTACACGGCGATGGAACTACGCGAAAAACAAGACTTGCTCAACCGACTGGCAACGGAATATAACAAGATCGTAGGCGAGATGGCGCGACAGCCCACCGCCGAAATTGCCTACGTAGCTTCGCATAACATTGTGCGTCGAGCCCTGAACAGTTTTGTGGGGACGGAACCGGTTCGGGTCGATGCAACCACTCCGCTTTCGGTGCGCGCCGTGCGGCTGACGGAATCAATCGCCGACCTCGAATACGCCATTCAGATGCATGAATTATTAAAACGACGTACGCTGCACTGGCTTGTTGCTCATATTGTCACATCCTGCGCGTTTTACGGATTGCTCATTTTCCACGTCTGGTCATCGATTTATTTCGGATTGAGGTGGTTCAAATGAAACTTCACTATTGGTTATTAATCGTAGCTCTGCTGGTCTTTTCATGGGTGGTTTACGACAATCTCAGATTGTCGTAAACCACCCGCATCAGCGTACAAAAGCAGTTGGTGCCGGGTAAACTGTCGGCGGCTCATGCGCAATTTGCCACCAACTGTGCCGCCTGTCATACGGCATTGAAGGGCATAGACGAAGCAAAATGTATCAGTTGCCACGCCAGCAATAAAGCCTTGCTTCAGCGACAACCAACCGCCTTTCACGCCAACATTGGCAACTGCGCATCCTGCCACATTGAGCATCAGGGCGCTGACGCGAATCTGCGCGTGATGAACCATCAGGCATTGGCGCAAATCGGTGCCAGGCTAATTCCCGCTATAAAAAGTGTAGCAAATCAAATGGACAACGTGCTGTTGCCCGGTGGTCAGCCGCTCGTGTCAACGCTGGAAGCCACGCTCGACTGCGCCAGTTGCCACGCTACGACAGACAAACATCAGGGATTGTTCGGGCAAACCTGCGCGTCGTGCCACGCCACGAGCCAATGGACAATTCCTACGTTTCAACATCCGTCAATGCGCTCGACGGATTGTGTCCAATGCCACCAGGCTCCGCCAAGCCACTACATGATGCACTTTGAGATGGTCAGCAAGAAGGTTGCCGCTGAGGGCAAAGCTCAACTCAACGGGTGTTGCGAAGGGGTCATTGTGCGTCAATGCTACGTATGTCATCAGACGACTTCCTGGAATGACATCAAAGGTGTAGGGTACTACAAGCATCATTGAAGGATGGCTAGCATGCTTAAGTTAGGCAATTGAAATAGTAGCATTTAAATACACGTCCTGAACCGCCTCCAGCAGCTTCACGCCCTCGGCAAACGGGCGCTGAAACGCCTTCCGCCCCGAAATCAGCCCCGTGCCGCCCGCCCGCTTGTTGATGACCGCGGTGCGGACGACCTCGCGCAGGTCGGACTCGCCCGAAGAACCACCACCGGAGTTGATGAGGCCCGCCCGGCCCAGGTAGCAATTGGCGACCTGATAGCGGCACAAATCGATGGGGTTAGCGGTGGCGAGGCTAGAGTACATCCGTTCGTCGAGTTTGCCGTAGCTACTTTCGCCCGTGTTCAGGATTTTGAAGCCGCCGTTGAGTTCGGGTAGTTTCTGCTTGATGAGGTCGGCTTGCAGGGTCACGCCGAGGTGGTTGGCCTGGCCGGTCAGGTCGGCGGCGAGGTGGTAATCCTGTCCCTTGCCCCGGTTGAAGGCGTCGTTGCGTAGGTAGCACCACAAAATCGTGGCCATGCCCAAGGCGTGAGCTTCCTCGAAGGCCCGCGCTACCTCACCGATTTGCCGCCCGGACTCGTCCGAGCCGAAGTAAATCGTCGCCCCCACCGCCACGGCTCCGAGGTTCCAGGCCTGCCGCACGGAGCCGTACAGCACCTGGTCGTGGCGGTTGGGGTAGCTGAGTAGTTCGTTGTGGTTAAGTTTGACGATAAACGGGATGCGGTGGGCGTAGCGCCGCGCCACCACGCCGAGCGCCCCGAAGGTGGTAGCCACGGCGTTGCAGCCGCCCTCAATGCCCAGCCGGACGATGTTTTCGGGGTCGAAATACATTGGATTGGCGGCGAACGAAGCCCCGGCGCTGTGCTCGACGCCCTGGTCAATGGGCAGAATGGATAGGTAGCCCGTGCCCGCCAGCCGTCCGTGTCCGAAGAGTTGCCCCAGGCTGCGCAGCACCTGTGGTGAGCGGTCGGAAGGTTCCCAAACACGGCTGAGAAAGTCCGGTCCCGGCAGGTGCAGGGTTTCTTTGGGAAAGGTCTGGGAAACGTGGCCGAGGAGCGTTTCGGCTTCGTCGCCAAGCAAGGCGGTGATGTCGTCTAAAGTCATGGTAAACGGGCTTTTCTCTGCTAAAAAAATTAACCTAAACCTCAGTTCATTCGTCCAATTGGTCCAGTTTAGCCTTCATCAGTTTAATTTCTGCCTGTTGGTCTGAAATGATTTTCTCGCTTAATTTCCTGATTTCAGGATCTTTCAGGTTGGCTTGTTCAGCCATTAGAATAGCTCCGGCGTGGTGCGGGATCATCGATTTCAAAAACTGTTTATCACCAATGGCACCCTGCTGCCGGATGAGCAGAAAAAAGCCAATCAAGGCAACCACACTGGCGGCTGCGATGAGGGCATTACGCCGTTTATCCATGTACATGGCCGACATCACTACCACCTCGATGATCATCATCGGCATGGTCATCAGCCCGGCCATGTAAAACTGATTGACGTTCGGAATCACGTTGGCAAACGTGTTGACCATTGAGTACATCAGGATGTACATGGAAATGAAGGATAGTACACCCATGATGAGCAGCTTTCCGTAGTGCTGCTGGTGCTGAGTGGATTGGGCGTGTTGGGTGTGTGACGTTTGCATACGCGTAGTTGTTTGTACCCTCTCGCCACTAAAAAACCCCTCCACCGGTCGGCGGTGGTAACTACAGGATTAAGGTTAAATGCTTGTAAAATTTGGGGAACGTAAGCCTGTACCTCATCCTTCGTCATTAGGCAACCGGCGCGGGTTTCGGTACAGCCTGGGTGTCAAATGTGATCTTGTTCTTATTTTTAAAATACGTTTCCAGCGCCTTTTTCCCGAATTGATGGAACACCACGGGCGTCACGATGATATCGAGCAGCGTACTCGAAATCAGTCCGCCCAGGATGACGGTGGCCACGGGGTACAGGATTTCCTTACCCGCCGCCTGGGCATCGAGCGTGAGGGGAATCAGGGCCAGCGCGGCCACCAGCGCCGTCATCAGCACCGGCACCAGCCGTTCCAGCGAACCCCGGACAATCATGGGTTCAGAAAACGTTTCGCCTTCCTGCTCGATGAGGTGGATGTAGTGCGAAATCATCATGATGCCGTTGCGCGAGGCAATGCCCGTGAGCGTGATAAAGCCCACCAGCGTGGCCACCGAAAACGTACCGCCCGTCAGCAAAACGGCCACTACGCTGCCAATCAACGCCAGCGGCACGTTGAGCATGATTTGCAACACCATTCGGGACGATTTGAAATGGCTGTACAGCACCAGAAAAATGCCCAGGATGGAAAAAATACTCAACAAACCAATCAGGTTCGTCGCTTCCTGCTGGCTCTCGAACTGCCCACCGTACTGCACGAAATAGCCGGTTGGCAATTTTACATTCTGACCAATCGCGGCCTGTAATTCCTTCACGGTACTGCCCAGGTCGCGCCCTTGCACGTTGCACGAAATCACGATTCGACGCAGGGTATTTTCGTGCGAAATTGAGTTGATTGAACTGGTGTAGCCAATGTCCGCCACCTGGGCCAGCGGAATGGCATTGCCTTGGGCATCGCTGATTTGAGCGGTTTTGATTTTCTCGATGTCGATGCGCTCGTCATTCTGCACCCGCAGTAAAATGTCGAACGTTTTGGGGCCGTCCAGTACCTGCCCCGTTACTTTTCCATTGTAAAACACTTCGAGATTTTCGGCCACTTTACCCGCCTGAATACCGTAACGTTGCAGGGCGTCGCGCCGGAGTTTGACCATCAACTGCGGCACCATCACCTGCTTTTCAATCTGTACGTCGACCACGCCCGGCACCGCCGAAATGGTTTGCCGGATTTTCTCGGCATTGGTGCGTAGGTCGTTGAGGTCGTTGCCGAAGAGTTTGATGGCCACCTGCGCCCGCACCCCCGACAGCAAATGGTCGAGCCGGTGGGAGATGGGTTGCCCGATGTTGACTGTCACGCCTTTGAGTTGGTCCATTTTCTGCCTGATGTCGGCCAGCACCGCCTGCCGGGGGCGGTCGGAGGGTTTTACGTCCACTTCGATTTCCGAATTGGCGGGCGGTTCGGCGTGTTCGTCCAGTTCGGCCCGCCCCGTTCGGCGGCTCACGTACTGCACTTCCGGCACCTGGAGCAGCAATTTCTCACCGATTACCCCAATCTGATTCGATTCTTCGAGCGACGTACCGGCGGGGGTCGAGAAGTTGATGGTAAACGAGCCTTCGTTGAACGGGGGCAAAAACTCCGTACCAAAAAATGGCACCAGGCCCACCGACACCAGAATCAGGGCAATGGCCGAGCCAATGACGAAGCGGGGCCGTTTTAGGCCCCAGTGCAGCAGGCGGGTATCCTTCTTTTTGAGCCAACGCACCAGGCCGCTGTCGGATTCATCGGTTTCCTGAAACGGCTGTGCATTTACTTCGCGGGGCTGTTTTTCAGCGCGTTTTTTCCAGAACATCCAGTTGATGGGTTTGCTCGGGCCGCCGAGCAGGTAGCTGCACAGCGCGGGTGTTACCGTCAACGACACCAGCAGCGAAGCCACAATCGAGGTGATGTAGGCGATGCCCAGGGGCGCAAAAATCCGGCCTTCGATGCCCTGCATATAAAACAACGGGATGAACACCAGCACCACGATGATGGTGGCGTACACGATGGAATTCCGCACCTCGGCGCTGGCGTGGTAAATGACTTCGAGCGTTGGTTTGGGTTGCGGGAGGCTGCGGTTTTCGCGCAGGCGCCGGAACACGTTTTCCACGTCGACGATGGCATCGTCCACCAATTCACCGATGGCAATGGCCAACCCGCCGAGGGTGAGCGTGTTGATGGAAATATCGAAAGCTTTGAAAATAAGAGCCGAGATGACGAGCGACAACGGAATGGCCGTCAGGGTGATGATGGTGGTGCGGAAATTCAGCAAAAACAGAAACAGGATGATGACGACCAAAATAAAGCCGTCGCGCAGGGCTTCCTCGACGTTGCGCAGCGAGGTTTCGATGAAGTGCCGCTGTTGAAACAAATTGGGGTTGATTTTAACGTCGCTCGGCAGGGTTTTTTGCAGCTCGGCCAGGGCCGCTTCCACCTTTTTGGTCAGCTCGACCGTGCTCGCGCCGGGTTGTTTTTCGACGGTTAGAATCACGGCGGGTTTGCCGTTCACGCTGGCATCGCCCCGCTTGATGGCCCCGCCGAATTTCACGTCCGCAATCTGCGACAGCAGCACGGGCAGACCATTGCGATTGGCCACCACCGTGCCCGACAAATCGGCCAGCGTTTGCACCCGGCCCACGTTACGAATGAGCACTTCCGAGCCGTACCGGTCGAAAAATCCCCCGGTCGTGTTTTGATTAGTCGCCTGTAAGGCCCCGTCTACGTCGTCGATCGTCAGGCCATACTGTCGGAGTTTGGCGGAGCTGATGAGGACCTGATACTGCCGCCGTTCGCCCCCAATCGGAATTACCTGCGAAATGCCCCCGATGCTCATCAACCGTCGGCGGATGGTGAAGTCAGCCAGGGTGCGCAGGTCGGCGGGGCTGGTGGTATCCGAGGTCAAACCTACCAGCATAATTTGCCCCATCACCGAGCTAATTGGCCCCATCACCGGCGTAATCCCGTCGGGTAGTTGCACGGTTTGCAGCTTTTCCGCCGTCAGTTGGCGGGCGCGATAAATGTCCGTTTCCCAGCTAAACTCCACAAACACCAATCCCAACCCCGGCGAGGCCACCGAACGAACCGTCTCCACGCCCGGTGCGCCGTTGAGGGCCGTTTCGACGGGCAGCACGATCTGGGTTTCAAGCTCTTCAGGAGCCAGGCCGTTGGCCTCCAGAAAGATCGTCACGCGGGGTCGGTTCAAATCAGGCAGTACGTCGACGGGCAGGTGGATGGCGGTGTACACGCCGTACACCAGCACCAACGCCGCGAAAGCAACCACGAACAAGCGGTTGTGGAGCGAAAACTGAATGAGCCGATTGAGCATTTTTAGAAGCAGTCTGAAAAATACCCCCAACCCCCTAAAGGGGGCTTTTTTTAAAGTAAATGTATTTTTAAGCCCCCTTTAGGGGGTTGGGGGTACGGCGAATTTTTTGCCCAAGGATTTACTTGACCACAATCACAAAATCAGCGGTATTGACTTTACCACCAGCCAAATACTGAATCCAGCCCCGGTACACGCCCGCTTTCTCAAACGTCGTGTGCAGGTCGAAGGCCCCGTTTTCGACCTCCGGGTGAACGTGCAGGTACTGCTTGTCGTCCACGCCGATGACGACCGCGTGGGCCTTCGCGCCCAAATAGTTATCGAGCGCAGCCGCGTCGAGCCGCTTGCCACCCTGTGTGAGTACGCCTTGGATATGCGCCATTTTACCTGCTTCCAGTTTGCCGCCTTCGGGTACCAGTGTCAGCGTGTAGTCGCCGGTGGTCGAGGTTAGTTTTGGGGATGCGTACGTCACTGGCGTGTAGGTTTTTCCGGCTACGTTCAGGTTGATTTTCTCAATCTGGTTGTTGGCCCCCGACGGAAAATAATCGGCAAACAGCAGGTAATCCCCGCCTTTGTCGAAGTGCGTTTCGTTCAGGTTGGCCGCTTTGGTGTAGCCTTTCCCAGTCGGCAACACGGCGATGTCGTAGCTGCCCGAAGCCTGGTAGTCGGGGTGGATGTGGTCGAAATACGACAGGTCGCTGGAAACCACAATCAGGTGCATTTTTTTCTCGTGATGCACGTCGAGCGGCACCAACTCGCCTTCCTTGCCTTTGATGGTGGGTTTGAACGACAACATGGCGGCCTTGCCCGCTTCGACCGTACCCGGATTGGCTTTAAACACCATCGCGTAGGTGTTGCCGTTGCTCTTGCCCGCGTGGTCGTTGTGTTCCAGTTTCATGCCGCACTTGGGGCACAAGTCGCCTTCTTTGCCCGTCACTTCGGGGTGCATCGGGCAGGCGTAGGTGTGCTCGCCGCTGTGTTCGGTACCTTCGGCAGTGGCGGCATCGGCAGTGGCCATCGTTTGGTTTACTTCCTTGACGGCCTTGTCGCCGGTATCGGCCTTGTCGGTTGACTGGCAACTACTTACAAATACGCTCATCGCTCCAGCGATGGTCGTGATGACGAAAAAATTACGAATTGATTTCATTGGAAAAAAGTGGGTTTCCCCGGTTTGGTTGATTGATTACTGATTCAGGTACACCATCTTCACGGGATACGTAGCCGCCGTCACCACCCGTTCGCCCGCTTCGATGCCGCTCAGGATTTGGGTAAACCGTCCGTTGTCGGCCCCCGTGCTGACGTACACCATGCTGAATACTTCCGGCGCGTCTTTTATGAAAACCACCGGCTTACCGTTGATTTCGCTCAACGCGCTGTTGGGCACCACCAGCCCCCGCGTGGTTTGCGACGACTGTACCCGGACGTTGACGAACTCGCCGATTTTGAACGTTCCGCCCGCGTTGTCCATCTCAAACAAGAGTCGTTGCGACTGATTGGACGCATTGATAGTCTGGGCCTGCGACAACAGCCGGGCAGTGGCGGTTTTGCCCGGTTCGTTCACGCCTTCGACCCCGAAGGATTTCGCTGAACGCAACACCGCCAGATCCTGCGCAAAGACCTGCGCTTCGATGTACACGGTACCCAGGTTGGTGAGGGTGAAAATCGTTTCGCCCACGTTGACGGTTGAGCCAATGGCCGCGCTGAACGTGCCGACGATGCCGGCAATCGGGGCTTTCAGGGTGATGGAACGCGCACTGCCTCCCCCGTTTTGGGCGATGCCGTTGAACACGCGCAGATTAGCCTGAGCCTTGTTGAACCGGGCTTCAGCCTCCGTTACGTCCCGCTTAGCGGCAATGTCGGCGATGGATTTAATCCGTTCGTATTCCTGCCTGGCGGCCTGGAATTCAGCTTCGAGGTTGTTGCGCTCCGCTTGCAGATTAATCTGGGTGGCGGCATCGATGGTTTGCTCGACCACCGCCAGCGTCTGGCCTTTGCTCACCGCCTGCCCGACCCGCACCCGCAGGGCCGTAATCCGGCCCACCTGGGGCGATTGCACTACCGCCTGCCCGGTGGAGGAGGGCAGAATAGTCCCGGCAATTTTAGTACTCTGGTTTTGGTCGCCGGTTTCAAGTACCTGGGTTAACACGCCGAAAATGAACTGGGTTTCTTTGGGTATCCCGAACGTAGCCGAGGTAGCTCCACCCGACGTGGCTCCGTGGCCATCGCCATCGTGGGCAACGGCAGTTTGCCAGTTGGCGGTGGGCAGCAGGCAACCCAGCAATATCAGCCCCGCAATGACCCGTTTGTTGCGAACCCGCATTAGCACAAACATCAGCAGCATTCCCAGCAGCAGCCCACCGCCCAAGAGCACGTACGTCGACTCGTACCAATGCGTGTGGGTAGTGCCCAGTGCCTCCGTTCCGGCGGTGGGCAGTTCCTTGCCAACCTCAATGCCCGGCAGCAGCAGCAAATCGGCCCCCGGTTTGGCGTTCAGATTCACCGTCAGCGAGTAGGCTTTTTTGGCGGGAAACGTCCCCGTCAATTCATAGATACCTTTGTCAATCGGCTTTGTCGTAAAGGTTAATTTTGAATCCTGGGGGCTGGCCAGTTTCAGGGTGGCTCCTTCCACGGGGCGATTGGTGGCAAACTCGTTAAGGTACATCCGCAGTTTACCAATCACACCGACCTGCAGCGGCTCATAGTGAAGGACGAGTTCGTACTTTTCTGATACGGCTTGGCTGGTAAAATACGTCAGGGCCTTCCCTGAGGGTGCTTTCGCTGCGCCATGGTCGTCGCCGTCGTGGGCCGTGGCGGGCTGGTAATCCAGCGCAAGACACAGTGCCAATGCGGTGAAAAGGGCCTTTTTCATAGATTTCCGGTTAAATAATTTATCGTCAGAACCGACTGATTGTAGTTGCGCAGGGCATCTAAATACCGTTGCCGGATAGTGTAGGCATCGTTGGTGGTTCGTAGAAAACTAACAAAATCGGTCTGGCCGCTCTCCACCAGTCGCCGGGCGGTATTGATCAGGTCGTCGGCTTGCCTCAGCGCAGTTGTTTCGTAAAACTCCAGGGCTTGCCGAAATTTTAGGTAATCGCCCTGGGCCTGTTGCAGGTCTACCGATAGCGTCTGCACCTGGGCTGCCGTCCGTTGTTGGGCCAGTTGCAATCCCGTTTGCGCCGCTGTCGTCCGGCTTCGGTACTGCCCAAACCAGACCGGTAGCGTCAGGCCAAACCGGAAGCGGAGCGATGTTTCTGTTTCGCGTGATCCCTGATTGTAGTAACCCACCACTACACCAGGCAACGACCGGGCGCGTTCCAGGCCAATTTGCTGCTGGCTGATGAGTTCGGTTTGGCGAAAAAAAGCCAGGGCCGGGTTCTGCCCAAAGGCAACGGAATCGGCGCCAGATGGGACTACATTCAGTTGATTCCGTTGAAAGGCCGCCGCCCGAATCGGTTCGGCGCGACCCAGTAACTGCTGTAACTGCCGGGTGACGGTGACGACGTCGGTGCGGGCCTGGACCAATTGGTTTCGCACCTCGTCCGCTTGTGATTCGGTGAAGGTTTTGCTCAGGTAGTCGATTTGTCCGGCCACAAACTGCCGACCGGCAATGATGCGCAGTTGATTATACACACTGTCCTGAATCTGATACTGCTGCCAGAGGGCTTCACCGTATTGCAGGGCCAAATACAAATTGCGTACCCGAAACCGGAGGTCATTCTCGGTGATTCGTTTTTCAGTTTGCGCCAATCCAATCTGGCTATTTTGTAGCTGGTACTGTCGTTTATAAACTGTAGGCAACTGGAACGACTGATTAACCCCAATGGTATAGAAATTACCCGTCGGGCTGTCGGTAAACACATCCAGGTTCGGAATGGTGTACGCGCCCTTGAGCAATTGCTGGTTTTGCCGGATGCTTAAATCGGATGCCCGAATGGCCGGACTGTTGGCCAGCGCCAGAGCAACCATATCCGCTTCGGATAGGGGCTGTTGGGCAACAACGCTGACTGCAGCCATCCAACCTAACAATGAGAAAATCAGTCGGTTCATTCGGTATCTTGTTAAACTGAATGCGCACCGCTGGGTGATTCTTCGGCGGTAGGCATGGGCCGTTTTAATGTTGTTGTGCGGTTTGGCCATACGGAATTTTATACCCGTCAGCGCCTTAAATCCAATCCAGCGGATTGCGGTCAGTGTTGCTCTGGTCGCGGTAGGCGGCGGGCGTCAGACCGGTGAGTTGCTTGAACTGATTGGATAAGTAGGCCGGGCTGCTGTAACCGAGTTGCCGGGCAATTTCCTGAATGGAGAGTTCCCCGTAGCTGAGCAATTCCTTGGCTCTTTCGACTCGCTGCAAAATCCAGTACCGCTCGATAGTCAGGTTTTCGGCCTGCGAAAACAAATGGCTCAGGTGGCTATATTCCAGTCCGGTCTGCCCAGTGAGGTAGTCCGAGAGCGTCACGTGGAAGTTGGCTATCGCCCCGCTCTGAATGAGTTCGATGATGAGCGTTTTGACGTGATTGACCACCCGGGCCGTGCGGTCGGTGAGTAGTTCAAAGCCTTGAGCTTCGAGCGCGTTGGCGATTTGTTCCAGGCTCAACTCCTCCCGTTCCACGGTAGCACGGCCCAATTCCACCTGGTCGACTCGGTAGCCGAGGTGTTCGAGTTCCTGCCGCACCGCCCGAATGCAGCGGTCGCAGACCATGTTTTTGATGAACAACTCCTGAGTAAGCATGGCAAAAAAGAAAGGAAGCACCGGGAGCACATTGGCTCCCAGTGCCCCGAATGGGTTCTAAATTTCTTCCGTTACTTTGCCACAGGTCAGCATCTTGGCCCCATAGTATGGGTTGCGGATGGCTTTTTTGTCGCTCAACCAATACGCACCCTTGCCCTCGGCGGCCATCGGGCAGAACTGCACGTAGGTTTTGGCCGGTTTGGTGGTTTTGGTGAGTTGAATCACATTTTTGGAAAGCACATTAAAGTGCTCGCGCTGATGCTCTACATCGGTTGACTCGCCGATGTGGCTGGCTTCCGTTTTAGCCGCATCAAGAGCTTTTTTGTCGGCGGCGGAAAGTTTGGTGGCGTCCACCTTGCCAATGGCGGCGAGCAGGTCAGCGGCTTTGGCTTTGGTTTTAGCCCCGTCGGTGGCTACGAGGGCATCTTTCACGTCGTAGTACGCGGTGAGCAGGGGTTGGGTGTTTTGGGCCGAAACGGCCAGGGAAAATAGGCTCAAGCCGAGGGCGTAGGCAGTTTTGCGGATTGCGTTCATGGTTGATATGGTTTTGAAAGAGTATTTACGTATTACTTGCTTTGCTTATGCGTGTGTTGCGCCATGAAGCAATGGATTGCGCAGGCTGAGCCTTTGAAGCTGTTGTGAACGTTGCCAATTTTTTTTCCTTTGGCATCGAAAATGTCGCAGGTGGTTCCGTTGTCTTTCAAGGTAAATTCCAACTGGCCGTCAGCGTTGTAGTAGGTCATGCCGTTCTTGCCCATTTTGCCCAACTTCTTGTTGGTCTTGGCGTCTACCAGATTCCCGTTAGCGTCCACAAACGCGATTTTGTGCCCGGCGTGATCCATGATGAGGCCGTCTTTACTCACCAACCCGACGGAATTCCCTGTTGCATCGACCACCTTTCCGTCGGCACCAATGATGATGGGCATTTTGTAAGAAGGCTGCTGAGCAAAGGCAAATGCGGGGAGCATGGCCCAGAGGAGAATAAAAAGAGGCTTTTTCATGCGATAAAAGTTGGATTTATGAAGAAAAAAAGTTGAAAAGAATTCACCGAAATACCTGTCATGTCGTGACGCTCGAATGAACGGTTGCGACAACTACAGAAGCAGTAGTGATTGCTTAATCAGCAGGAAAAGGGAAAGAAATTCGGCTTAAATAAGCCAGGTACAGAACTGCACGAGCCGGTCACGCCCGGAAGAATTCAGGGGAGCGGTGGACTCGACAGGAAGGGGGTTGTCCGACGCTGGGGACCACAGGGCTGCCAGCAGGAAAAGAGAGGTAATCACCAGGTCGGCATCAGTCGCTGATTTGGGGAAGGCGACGGGCGAGGTCGTTATGACCTGAACCGTTTCCAGGTGCTGGTAGTGCGCAGCAACCTGGCAGCAGGACTGTTTGTGAACATTGGGTTGCTTGCCGGACCGGTGATGCTTCTGTTGAGAACAGTGGGTAGTACAGCCCTTCGGCGTCAGTTGCACCCGGCTCACTTTGCCCCGCATTTGGCAAACGTGTTCGACCACCGTAAACCCACTGCTGGCCAGCAGCACCGTTGCGGCGAGCCAGAGGCAAGTGAGACGAGTGAGGAACGAACGCTTCATGAGTGAATCAATTACTCTGCAAACCTACGATAGTTTCATAGGCCGGGTGTTATAGGATTCGAGGTGGGAGTTACAAAATTTTTGGAAAGCCGTCGCATCAGTATCGGAAAATGGACTGAATTACAGGTTTAGACTACGAAAGTACTTGATTTTCAAATTATTCCCAAATGCGTACAAGAGACGTTTGTATTTTATGGAATGACTTTTTGGTAATGAAGAACGTACTAAACCAAACCCCAATATGGCACACCAAACGTATCAGGATTGCATCGAAGCCTGCCAGGCTTGCGCTGTCGCTTGCGACCACTGCGCTGACGCTTGCCTCGGCGAGCAGGACGTAACTATGATGGCAGGGTGCATCCGCCTTGACCGTGACTGCGCCAAAATTTGCTACACCGCCGTCAGTTTCATGGCCAGCAACAGCGCCCACGCGGCCGATGTGTGCAAGCTCTGCGCCCACATTTGTGAAGCTTGCGCAGCGGAGTGCGAAAAACATGCTGCCCATTCCGATCACTGCCGGGAATGTGCCGAAGCCTGCCGCCGGTGCGCGGAGGCCTGCCGGAAAATGGGTGAGATGGCCCATGCCATGTAGGTTTCCACTTTGATTTTTGGATAAGCCGGGCCGCGAGGTTCGGTTTTTTTGGTCAAGAACCCCGGAGGCCTAAGCCATTCTGGCCCGATGACCAAACACATTGTTGTTTTCTGGAAAAATTTAGTTGTTCAGTGCTACAGTAGCTACCCTGATTTGCTTTTGGTCTTCCCATACGCATACAACGTTTTTCCTGACAACGGCCAGACTGGGCACCTGACCTGCGCCCACCGGTACGGCCTCCCCGTGTGGCGGTTTTACAAACAAGGTTCCTTTAGTTTCCCAGGCCATCACCGGGCCGCTGGGCGCAACAGCGAGTGTACAGTTGCGGCCTTCAGCTACGGCTTGCTCAGGTTTGCCGGGCAGGCACTGGTAGACAGTACTTTCGCGCCGCCATACGGTTATGGGTTTGCCGTCGGCTTGCAGGGCTACGGTGCCGCCGTCCATTGGGCAAGCGTTTAGCTTCCAGGTACCCTTACCCAACTTCTGAGCCGGAGCGTAAGTGCGCCCGCCATCGGCGGAGTGGAGTAGATACAAGTCGCGGGCACCGCCGATGAAATTGCGAAACTGGATGTAAACGTCGTTCCCGGCGGCGACCATACTCAGGCGGCAACATTCGCAAACGGTCGAGTCCGGTGAGGCGTAGAGCAATCGATTGGCCGACCAGGTGCGGCCCCCATCGGTGGAGGCAGCCCCGGCGATTTTCTGTTTTCCCCAACGCACATCAAGCCAGGCAGCGTGGAAAGTTCCGTTCGCCGTGACGGCCAGTGCCTGAAACCCTTCTTTGGCCACGTCGGGCAGGTCGGTCACGGGCTGACCCACCTGCCAACGGTGAGCGTTGCGGTCGAGGGTAAAACTATGCAGTGTACCGCTCTTGTCGACCGCCGTAATGACAACGAAGCGCACCGTCGCCGCTACTTGCGGACCCCGTTTGGCGAAGGCCACTAAATCAGGTAACACACCCGCCACTACGGGGGCGCTGAACGAGGTCCCGCCCTGGGTCGAGGCGGCGTAAAAAATGGTATCGCCCCGGCCAAAGATCAGGTGAAGGGTGCCTCGTGTATCGGTAAACAAAGCGGGCATGGTGCCGGCAGCTACTCTCTGACTGGAATCGGGAACTTGGAAGGCAAATGAGATTAGCCCAGCGAAGAGTGTGAAAAGAGAAAGCATCAGGTTATTCTTTTTTCTTAAAGATAAGTAATGATGCAGATTTAGACAGGATTTTATAAATTTACACCATGAGCCGCAAAAAAAAGCACATTGCGCTGACTGACAGCGAGATTATTACCCTGCGGGAAGGGTCAAAATACCACGCTAAACCTGAGTTTCGGAAGAAATGTCAAGGTCTGTTGTTGAACTACCGGGGTATGGATTTAAAGCAAGTTGCCCTGCATTTAGAAGTCAATCATAACACCGTTGGGAATTGGGTAAAA
>JAJAZB010000036.1 GCA_026785975.1 Cytophagaceae bacterium
ACCCGAATACCTCAACCGCCAAAGCGGGGTCGTTTTTAATGAAAAGCCAGCGAGCCAATGTTTTTGCGCCCGGAAAACCGAGGATGATTTTTAAAAAACGAAAGGAAAAATGGTGAATCCGCTCGGGATCAAATTGAAAAAGCAGGGGGCGAATCAGAGCCTTGTACATGGTGGCAAAGGTAAAAGGCAATGCGTGAAAAATGCGGTCCGCCGCGCGGCTGAATGCTGAATCAAGAGAAGAAACCCGTTCATTGAAGTTTGTCAAACCGACGATAGGAGGGACCTTGCTGAAGGTGAATCCAAGGTCCCTCCCAACGTCGGGATGACAAAAACGTTTATTTTCAAGAATCCTTAACCGGCTTATTTAAATAAAATCTGTGTAAATCGCCTGACCAATCGTTATCCATAACCTCAACTCTATTTTCCGTGAAAACCTACCTGTTTCTGATTATCTTCTTTTCTTCGCTGAATGCGTTTGCCCAAACCTATGCTGAAAAATTGGGTTTTCCGGCGGGCAAAAAGGTCATTATTCTGCACGTCGATGACGCCGGAATGAGCTACGATTCCAATCTGGGCGTGATTGAAGCGATGGAAAAAGGCGTAGCCAATTCCACCAGCGTGATGATGCCCTGCGGGTGGGTCGCCGACTATTTCAAGCACCTGAAAGCCCACCCAAACACCGACGCGGGCGTACACCTAACCCTCACCTCGGAGTGGGACAGCTACCGCTGGCAACCGCTCGTGGGCAAGGAAAAAGCACCCGGTTTGTACGACGGGCAGGGTTCGTTTTGGCGGAGCGTGGCGCAGGTTGTCGAGCACGCCACACCCGACGAAGTGGAGACTGAAATCCGGGCGCAAATTGCCCGCTTCCGGGCGTTCGGGATCGAGCCTACGCATCTGGATTCGCACATGGGAACCCTTTTTGCGCCTAAATTCATTGAACGTTACGTGAAAGTAGGCATTGCCGAGAAAATCCCGGTGATGATGCCCGGTGGACATAATACCTTGATTTCCAGGCAACAACAAGGGGGAGAAGCACTCATGCAAGCGGTGCGAAGCATCGGCCAAACGCTCTGGAACGCGGGCCTGCCCGTGCTCGACGATTTACACAATGAAAGCTACGGCTGGAATCTGCCGGCGGGCGAAAAAGTAACCGACGACAAGCTGCGCCGGATGAAAACGGCGAAGTACATCGAGGCCCTGAAGGCGTGTCAGCCCGGCCTGACAATGGTGATTATGCACTGCACCGCACCGACGGAAGTGTTTGACAAAATCAGCAATTCCGGCACCACCCGCAAGGGCGATCTTCTGGCCATGACCGACCCGGACTTGCGGAAGTTTATTGAAAAAGAAGGAATTATCCTGACTACCTGGCGGGAAGTGAAGGAACGGCGGGGGAAGTAGGGCATAGAGCAGAGGGCATAGGGCATAGGGCATAGTTTGCTGACGCCAGAGTAAATTTTTCTGCCTTAACTATGCCCTCTGCCCTCTGCTCTATGCCCTACTTCATCGGTGAGAAATCGGTGGGTACCAGGAATTCGGAGGTGACGGAGGTAGTCAGTGAACCCCCCGCTTTTTCTTCGGAGGCTTTGCGGACTGCTACCCAATCAGGGTCGTCGCGGAAGGCTTTGAACGACGCGGCGGCCGCTTCTTTGCTTTTGTGCGCCAAGAGGTAAATCAGTGTATCGTCTTTGCTGTTCTCAGTCCAGTACACCACGTTGGTCATGCCGTGTTTTTCAAACAATTTCACGGTGTGGTCCCGGAAGCGGCTCAGCAGGTTGGGCAGGTGACCAGCGGTTGTTTTGTAGGTGCGCAACTCAAAGACGCGGTTGCCTTTTTTGTCGATGCTCAACGCGGGCGAAAAGTCCGTAGCGGTCAAAAACGTACTGACCACTTTCGAGACGATCTTCCCGTTTTCCTCGCTTTTGGCCGCAACCGCCTTCCATTCAGGGTCATTGATGAAGGCCTTCCAACTGGTATCCCGCGCTTCGCGGTTGGGGTAACTCAGGAAATAAATCAACACGCTATCGGGTTTGCTCTGGGGCACAAAGTAGCCCACGTTGGTCATGCCGTGTTTTTCAAAAATCCGCATCGTGTTATTGCGGAACCGCGCCAGGATGTCGGGAAACTTACCGGGATGCGTGTAGTACGCCCGCATTTCGTAATAGCGCGTGTCGGCTACCGGATTGGTGGTTGGTTGAGACTCCTGCGTGAAAGCGACCAGTGCGCCACAAACTACAAATAGGAAAAAAAACGTGTTTTTCATGAGATTTTACTTGGCTAAATTGTTTTGATTGATTGGAAACACTTGCTAAAACGTTACTTCACTTCTTTTGAAAACGCCTCCTCAGCCGCGTTGAGCGTTTCGTCGCTCAGCGGACCGGAATTGATCAACACGCGGTACCGGAACGTAACTGATTTGCCCGCCGGAAGGGAATAATTCAAATTCTCTTTGCCGTTGGTAAAGGCAGCCTGCCCCAGCGGATTGGCCGCGTACAGACCGTAACCCCGTGCGTGCCAGTACGTTGGATAACCCACGTTGGCGGGGTGGTCGAGAATGGCCAGCGAAATATCCTCGTTGCCGATTTTGCCGCGCAGGTTCATCCATTTAGCGCGTTTACTCCAAACGGCCTCGCCCTGCACACCTTCACTGCTCCGGTAGCTACCCACTACGCCCGTGTTGTCGAGTTTGGGCACCTTCGTTTCAACGCCCGACGCGTCCGTAAAAACATCCGCTTTTTCGGCGGGGTGTTCGAGTTCACGCGCTACCCGGATAGCGACCATGCCGTCTTTCACGTCTTTAAAGTTCACGTCGATTACGGCCGTGAGCGTCGTAATCCGGTCGATGGTACGCAAGTCACCACTGCCCGAAAACACGTACATCGTTTCCTCCTTCAGCGTCACGGGGCCTTTGCCGTCGTCGGCTACCCAATCGGCGGTGACGACGAGTTCGCCCTTGCCATTGGTAGCGCGTAGGCTTTTAATGCCCGTGTGGCGCACCGTACCAAATTTGCGGTTGCGCATGGACCCAATGATTGACGTCGAGTTGTTCCAATAATCGTAGCCGTTCACATCCTCGTAGTTGAGCCACATGCCCACGTGGTGCGGGTGATCGACGCGCTCACCGGGGCGCGGATCGAGCGGCCAGCCTCGGGTAATCAGAGTTCCTTTGGCGGTACGAATCGGGTAGAGTACGGCTTTTTTGAGGACCGTTTCGCCGGGATAGAAGTACGACGTAAACGGTTGACCATCAATTACTATGTCGACGCGGTGATTTTTGTCGCTACGGTTCAACTGGATTTTTGCGGGTTTCTGGGCCAAAGCAGCGAAGTTGATGAAGAGAACAACCGCCAACGCGGAGACGAGGTGCTGGACGGTTTTGCGGTTGAATTTCATAGAGTCTGGAGAAATTTGAAGGGGCAAATTACGGCTCTTTTCATCAAAGACACGGCGACGACTTTTTTAACCGTGCGCGGTTCGATTGATTGTTGCCAAAATTCAAATTTAAGTCGCTTTGGTTATCGACAAACGTTCAGTTTGCTCAATTCTGGTTTGTAAGTTGGTTTTCAGGGTACGAAACGAAGGTGGGTTGTTCATTGAAATGCCCCCCGAAAACCAGCATCTACTGTTCCATTTCTCCAAAAAAAATGTACATCTTGCCCCGCTCTAAACCTTAACTCCACGTTTCTGTGAATCGCTTGGCTACGACTGATTACGTCGTTTTTCTCGTCTATTTTGTGCTTGTCTCAGGGTATGGCTACTGGGTGTACCAACGCAAAAAAGCGAAAGTGACCAGCACTAAAGACTTCTTCCTGGCCGAAGGTTCGCTGACCTGGTGGGCCATTGGAGCCTCGCTCATTGCCTCCAACATCTCGGCGGAACACTTCATCGGCATGGCCGGGTCGGGTTTTGCGATGGGCCTCGCCATCTCGACTTACGAGTGGATGGCGGCGGCGACGCTCATCATCGTGGCCGTGTTTTTCCTGCCCATCTACCTCAAAAACAACATTTACACCATGCCGCAGTTTCTCGCCGAACGCTACAACGACACGGTGAGTACCATCATGGCGGTGTTCTGGCTGCTGGTGTACGTGTTTGTCAACCTGACCTCAATTCTCTACCTCGGGGCCATCGCCATCGAAACCATTTCGGGCATTCCCTTCGTGACCTGCATCGTGGGACTGGCGGTGTTTTCGATTTTCATCACGCTCGGCGGCATGAAAGTCATCGGCTACACCGATGTCGTGCAGGTGGCCGTTCTGATTCTGGGCGGATTAGTCACTTGTTACCTCGCGCTCGACCGGGTTTCCGATCAGTTTGGTGGGCAAAACGTCTTCGATGCGCTCACGGTGATGCGCCAGAAAGCCGACGATCATTTTCACATGATTTTTGCGAAAGGCCACCCGTACTACAGCGAGTTGCCCGGCCTGTCGATTCTGGTGGGCGGAATGTGGATCAACAACCTCGCCTACTGGGGCTGCAACCAATACATCATTCAGCGGGCGCTGGGGGCCGATTTGAAGACCGCCCGCAGTGGGCTTCTGTTCGCGGCGTTTCTCAAATTGCTCATTCCGGTGATTGTCGTGTTCCCCGGTATTGCGGCCTTTGTGCTGTACCAAAACGGGGGCTTTCAACAGGAAATGGTGGATGCCGCCGGGGTCGTCAAGCCCGACCACGCGTACCCCACGCTGATGAACCTGCTGCCCACGGGCCTGAAAGGACTGGCGTTTGCCGCATTGACGGCGGCCATCGTGGCCTCGCTGGCGGGGAAGTGCAACAGCATCGCGACGATTTTTACGCTGGATATTTACAAGAAGTTTTTCCAGAAAGACGCCTCCGAACGACGACAAGTGGTGGTGGGTCGCTGGGCGGTGGTCGTTTCCTCGCTGATTGCCATTTTGGTGGCCCCGGCGTTGCGGAGTTTCGACCAGGTGTACCAGTTTATTCAGGAGTACGTGGGTTTTATTTCGCCCGGCGTGCTGGCAATTTTCCTGTTGGGTTTTTTCTGGAAACGCACCACTGCCCGGGCCACTGGCGGCGGCCTTGCTCACTATTCCGCTATCCACGCTCTTTAAATTCCTGCCCGAACTGACCAACGGCGCAATTGCCCCAATTCCCTTCCTCGACCGGATGTCGTGGGTATTCATCCTGCTGCTGCTGGTGATGGCCGGGCTGACGCTGGCCGATTCCGACAGCCGGAAAAACCCGAAGGGCCTGACCATCGACACCCGGCTGTTTCGGGTGACACCCGGCTTCGCCATCGCTTCCGTGCTGATTTGCGGGATTCTGGCGGGGTTGTATACCGTGTTTTGGTAGAAATCCAGCAACTGGTGGGTATACCGTGACTCCGCTACCAGACTGCCGGAGAAGTGAGGGCTTGCAGGAAGAGGATTGGCATTGCTGAGTGGATTGCTTAGTTTTGGAGAAGCGCGGGACGGTGCAGAGTTTGCCACTTCAGACGACAAAGTAAAGCCGCTCGAGCCAGTTGTAAACTGGCAAGAAGAAAGGCACAAGTTACGCTTCGCTAAACTTGCGCCAGACGGTGAAACGTAACTTGTGCCAGATGATGCCCCAAACTTGAATAATAAAATATAAATGAAATTACTCGAAAATAAGCCTAATAGACTCTAAGTAATGATGCAGATTTAGACAGGATTTTATAAATTTACACCATGAGCCGCAAAAAAAAGCACATTGCGCTGACTGACAGCGAGATTATTACCCTTCGGGAAGGGTCAAAATACCACGCTAAACCTGAGTTTCGGAAGAAATGTCAAGGTCTGTTGTTGAACTACCGGGGTATGGATTTAAAGCAAGTTGCCCTGCATTTAGAAGTCAATCATAACACCGTTGGGAATTGGGTAAAA
>JAJAZB010000037.1 GCA_026785975.1 Cytophagaceae bacterium
GGGCCACGTGGACCAAACGGGCCGGTGTACCGCCATCACCGACGAGGGAGGTAGCTGGCTTTTCGACGTTGAGTACGAGGCCTCGACCGAGAACATTACGGTCGAGAAAGGCTCTATTTGCCTCAACGGCGTTAGCCTGACCGTCTTCAATTCCACCCGCAACTCCTTCCGCGTCGCCATCATTCCCTACACATACCAGCACACGACTTTCCACCGGTTGCACGTCGGTGACGCCGTCAATCTGGAGTTCGACGTGCTGGGTAAGTACGTACGACGTTTGGTAGAATTACAGCGGTAAAGCGTACTTTTTTGGCAAATTTCCGGGGAAAAATTGAGTAAAGCCTCCAACGCGTCGGCTTTATATAAGCACCGGAACCTGTCCGGCTGTTTTTTATGCACATTCACCTTTTATTAAAACCTATGAAAAAACTGCTACTTAGTCTGCTGTTGCTCCTCGGCGGACTGGTTGGATACGCTCAGGATCGCAATGTGAGCGGGCGTGTGATGAGCGGAACCGACAATACCCCGCTGCCGGGCGTAAACGTGGCACTGAAAGGTACCTCGCGCGGCACCACCACCAATGCCGAAGGGCGGTACACGCTCAGCGTTCCTGCCTCGGGCGGTACCCTCGTTATTAGTTCGATTGGCTACTTGGCCCAGGAAATTGCGGTGGGAACCCGTACCAGCATCGACATTAATCTGATCGACGATGCCAGGGGCCTCGATGAAGTCGTCGTGGTGGGTTACGGTACTCAGAAAAAAAGTCAGTTGACGGGGGCTATTTCGTCGGTTTCGGCGAGAGAAATTTCTGAGTTGCCTATCACCAACGCCCGGCAAGCGCTGCAAGGCCGCACCGCCGGGGTCGACGTGGTGTCGAACAACAGTAAACCTGGTGCTGGGGTTACCGTGCGGATTCGGGGGCGGCGTTCCATCAACGCGTCCAATGATCCTCTTTACGTGGTCGACGGTATTCCACTTTCGGGGGGCATCGATGACATCAACCCCCAGGACATTGCCGGTTTGGAAGTGTTGAAAGATGCTTCGGCCACGGCCATCTACGGGTCACGGGGTGCCAACGGGGTTGTTATCGTAACTACCAAACGCGGCAAGCCCGGTAAGACCGTCGTCAGCTACGATGGGTATTACGGGGTTTCAAATACCTTGGGAAAAATTGACGTGATGGACGGGGTGCAGTTTGCCGAGTACCGGCGCGAATCCCGTCGGGCGGTCGGCACGTATCCGGCAGGCCCTGCTACACCCGATGCCGATGTTAAGCTGTTTACGGATCCAGTTGAACTGGAAGGCATCCAGTTGGGCCGCTCGACCGACTACCAGTCGTATCTGCTCAAGCAAGGCAATATCCAAAGTCATCAGGTTGGCGTATCGGGGGGTACGGAGAAAACGCAATTTTCGGTATCGGGCAACTTTTTTAAGGATATTGGGGTGATTCCCAACCAGAATTTTACCCGCTATACCTTCCGGGTCAACCTCGACCATCAAGTGAGCAAACGGATTAAAGTGGGTATTTCGTCGCTGGGGGTGTATAGCCTTTGGAACGGGGAAAACTTCAATCCGTACGGTGGTGCTTTGCAGGAAAATCCGCTCGGTAAACCCTACGACGACAACGGAAACCTGATTTTCCTGCCCACCCAGGACGGTCTACGGACGAACCCCATCGCCGAAATTATGCCGGGGGCGCAGGTAGATCTGACCAAGCGGATTCGGATGTTCAACAGCCTTTACGGCGAATGGGACATCGTGGACGGCCTGAAATTCCGCGTCAACTTCGGGCCGGACTTCACCAATCGCCGCGTGGGGCGGTTTACTGGAAGCCAGACCAATGCCCGTCGGGGCGGCGATCCCACCGGATTTAGTTCCCGGGAAGAAATCTTTAATTACACCCTGGAGAACTTCCTGACGTACAATAAAGTATTTCGCGAAAAGCACAACCTGAACGTAACACTGTTGCAGTCGCTTCAGAAAGATAATCAGGAAGAGATCAGCATCGGTGTGCTTGGGATTCCATCGGAAACCCAATTGTTCTACAACCTGGGTCAGGCCTCAAGCATTCAGAGCGTTGGCACCCGTGTCACCGAGTGGACCCTTAACTCGTACATGGGTCGGCTCAACTACGTGTTCGACGATAAATACCTGCTGACCTTAACGGCCCGCTACGACGGTTCCAGCCGGTTTGGTGCCAACACCAAGTACGGATTCTTCCCCTCCGCAGCGGTGGGTTGGAACATCAGCAATGAGCCTTTCCTGAAAACGGTTCCCTGGATTGACCAACTGAAACTCCGGCTGAGCTACGGGTCTACCGGCAACACGGCCATTGACCCCTACCAAACGCAGGCCCAATTGGGCCGTACCGTGTACGCCTTTGGCACGACGGGGGCTTACGGGTTTGGGTTTAACTCGATTTCCAATCCTGATTTACGGTGGGAATCGACGTCTACGGCCAATGCCGGGGTCGACTTTAGTTTTGCCCGGGGCCGGGTATCGGGTTCGCTCGAATACTACCAGGCCGACACGCGCGACTTGCTTCTCCGGGATCAATTGCCGCTCACGAGTGGGTTTGGGAGCGTACTCCGCAACGTAGGCCGTACCCGCAACAAGGGCATCGAGGTGACGCTGTCGACCATCAACGTGGACTCGAAAAGTGGCTTCCGGTGGTCAACGGATTTGCAGTGGACCCGCAACAAAGAAGCTATCCTGGAGCTCTTCAACGGCAAAGTGGATGATATCGGCAACGCCCGCTTCATCGGACAGCCGCTGACGGCCTTTTTCGACTACAAAAAAATTGGCATCTGGCAAACAGCGGAAGCCGACGAAGCCGCCAGATTTTTTCGTAAACCCGGTGAAATCAAAGTAGAAGACATCAACGGAGATGGTAAAATCGACGCCACCGACCGGGTGATCATCGGCTCGCAGATTCCCGAATTTACGGCGGGGATGACCAACCGCTTCGAATTCAAAGGGTTCGACTTGTCGGTCTTCCTCTACGCCCGCGTTGGCAGCACCTTCCGCAGTAACTTCCACACCGCGTTCAATTCGCTGGCGGGGCGGTACAACAACCTCGACATCGACTACTGGACGCCCAACAACCCGACCAATGCGTTCCCGCGCCCAAACCAAAATCAGGAATTCCCGGTGTACCAGTCTACCCTGAGTTATTTCAGCGGATCGTTCCTGAAAGTGCGGAACATTAACTTTGGCTATAATTTCCCGTCCGCGATCACGGAACGCTTGAAAATGGGTGGATTACGGGCGTTTGTCAGCATTCAACAGCCTTTCCTTTTCTCTGAATTCCGCTCGAAGTACAAGGGAATCGATAACGAAACGACTGACGTCATCAACGAAGCCCAAACGCCCTCGGTCCGGCAAATTACTTTTGGTATCAACGTAAAACTGTAAGGGTTAAATCGGAGACGTCTATCACGCATTTTCCTATGAAACGACTACGCAATTTCAAATTTATCCTGGCGGCGGGACTGCTGCTGGGAAGCCAATCCTGTAAAGACCTGCTCGTTGAAACGCCCATTTCGCAGGTCAGTTCCGCCTACCTGGATACACCGGCGGGTTTTGAATCCGCCATCCGAGCTGTGTACACCTCTCTGCGGGCGTACTACGGGCGCGAAACCACCCCCACCCTGGGCGTGTTTGGCACTGATACCTACACGATGGGGGCCGATGGGAGCTATAAGTTTGTCAACCAGTACACCTCGCAACTGGACGGTCGTCTGGACATGACCCGCAACCTGTGGAATGAGTTCTACGTGGCTATCAACAATGCCAACGCGGTCATAAACCGGGCCGATAAAATCGCGGGCATCGACCCAACGATTAAGAAGCGTCGGGTGGCTGAAGTGAAGTTTCTGCGGGCGCACCATTACTTTTTGCTTGTGCAAATCTTTGGGCCGGTTGCGCTGGTCTTGGAAGAGAATACGGAGGCGAAAAAGGAATTTACCCGTGCTCCCGTCAAAGACGTGTACGCGGCAATCATCGCCGATTTGGAGTCGGCTCTGACCGATATCGGTACGCCCACGTCGGATTACGGACTCGTAACGAAGGGCGCGGTTGAACACCTGCTGGCCCGCGTGTACCTGACCAAAGCCACGGATAAAGACGCCGCGGCAGCCGGCGACTTCGTCAAAGCCGGAACCTACGCGCAGAACGTCATCAAAAATTATTCGTACAAACTCTTGCCTGACTTTGCCAAAGTGTTCGAGCAAGGTGGGGGAGAAATAAATGATGAGGTTATTTTTGCTTGCCAGTACACGTCCGATCCCCTCACCAACGGACCGGGGAACCAGTGGCACTTGTACTACGGCATGGAATACGACACGCAGCCCGGCATGCAGCGCGATGTTGTTAACGGACGACCTTTCAAACGCTTCCGTCCAACGGATTATATGCTCAATGTGGTGTTTGCCATCAAGGATCGCGTGAACGACTCGCGGTACAAGAAAACATTTAAAGATACCTGGCTCAGCAACAGGCCCGGTACCTACAACGCCGCCGCCGTCCTCGATCCCTCGAAGAAAACGCTCACCTTCGCGGCGGGCGATACGGCCATTTTCATTCCCGGTGTAGAATGGACGGTGGCTGAACGAGCTGCCAAAAAGTACTCGGTGTTGGTGCCGAGCTTTTACAAGCCTAACCTTTTTCCTACGTTGCAGAAGTTCTTCGATCCGCTCCGCCCCGACCGCACTTACGAGCAGGGAAGTCGTGACGTGCTGGTGTTTCGCCTGGCCGAAACCCAACTCATTGCCGCCGAAGCCCTGTTGAAGCAAGGCAAAGCAGCCGAGGCGTTGCCCTTCATCAACGCGGTACGCCGCCGGGCAGCCTGGCCGGGCAAGGAAGCGGCCATGACCCTCACTGTCGACCAGTTGAGCATGGAAACGATCTACGAGGAACGCGAGCGTGAACTGGCCGGGGAGACGCTCCGCTGGTACGATCTGAAGCGTTGGGGGATTTTGGTGGAACGGGTGAAAAAATACAACCCTGACGCCGCGCCCAACATTAAGGATTTTCACCTGCTGCGCCCCATTCCACAAGACCAGATTGACCGGACAAAGAATGGCAAAGATGCCTTCCCGCAGAATCCGGGGTATTAAAATTTAGCAGATTACAATTAAATCAACGCGTAGGGGCAACCCTTGCGGTTGCCCGGCAGCGGATTGAAACCACGCCTCAGCCGGGCAACCGCAAGGGTTGCCCCTACA
>JAJAZB010000038.1 GCA_026785975.1 Cytophagaceae bacterium
ACCCCTGTCTTAAATATTAAATATTTCGACCCCCCCCCCGGGCTGTGGCCCACATAGGGTAAAAACGTCCCTTAATTTCGGGGCTGGGGCCCCCAGGCCGGGTTTCTTTGATTAAACTATGCCCCAATACAATTTTCTCGTCATCGGCTCCGGAATTGCCGGGCTGAGTTACGCCACCAAGTTGGCGCGTCATTTTGAAGAGGCCAACGAGGCCGTTTCCATTGCCGTCATTACCAAAGTGCAGGCCGACGAAACCAACACGAAGTACGCCCAGGGCGGCATCGCGGCGGTGTGGTCGAAGGAGGATTCGTTTGAAAAACACATCGACGACACCGTCGATGCAGGCGATGGCATCAACAAGCGGGACATCGTTGAAATCGTCGTCACTGAGGCTCCGGCCCGCATTCAGGAATTGATCGACTACGGTACGCGCTTCGACAAAGAGGCCGATGGCGACTACGACCTTGCCCGCGAAGGCGGCCACTCCGACCACCGAATTCTGCACTTCAAAGACATCACCGGGGCCGAAATCGAGCGGGCCTTGCTAGAAGAAGTGAAGCGCCACGCCAACATTCGGATTTTCACGCACTATTTCGCCGTTGACCTCATCACCCAACACCATTTGGGCGAAACCGTCTACCGCTACCGCGAGGATATCAAGTGCTTCGGCGCTTACGTGCTCAACACCCAAACGGGCGAGGTGGAGAAGTTTCTGGCCAAAACCACCATGCTGGCCACGGGCGGCATTGGCAACGTGTACCAAAGCACGACCAACCCCACCATCGCCACCGGCGACGGCATCGCGATGGCCTACCGGGCCAAGGGCATTTGCGACAACATGGAGTTCATCCAGTTTCACCCGACGAGCCTGTACCAACCCGGCAAAAAGCCCTCATTTTTGATTTCGGAGGCCGTGCGGGGTTTCGGGGGTATTTTGAAAAACGCCGATGGAAATACGTTTATGGAAAACTACGACGAGCGCCTCTCCCTCGCGCCGCGCGACATCGTGGCCCGCGCCATCGACTCGGAAATGAAAACCAAGGGTACCGACCACGTGTACCTCGACGTGCGCCACCTGGATTACGAAAAATTTGTCGAACATTTTCCCAACATCACCAAAACCTGCCTCGACGTGGGCATCGACGTGCGCAAAGACATGATTCCGGTGGTGCCCGCCCAACACTACCTCTGCGGCGGCGTGAAGGTGGATGAGTGGGGCCAAACCAATATCAATTTCTTGTACGCGGCGGGCGAATGCGCCTGCACGGGCTTGCACGGGGCCAACCGGTTGGCGTCCAATTCCTTGCTGGAGGCGGTGGTGTTTGGTCACCGGGCCTACCTGAGTACGGTGGAGAAACTGGCCGAGGCCCACATTCCCAACAACGTACCCGACTGGGACGATTCGGGCACGACTCACACCGAAGAGGCTGTACTCGTCACGGAAATGACGCGGGAATTGAACAGCATCATGTCCAATTACGTCGGCATCGTGCGCACCAACCGGCGCTTGAAACGCGCCCACGACCGCCTCGATTTGTTGTACAAGGAACACGAAGCACTGTACCGCGAGTCGAAAGTATCGGTGCCGATTTCGGAGTTACGCAACATGATCAACGTGAGTTACCTCATCATTAAAATGGCCACGGCCCGGCGGGAAAACGTGGGTTTGCACTACAATTTGGACAACATTAAATCGTAACTTCACGACCATGTCGGATGACCGCCGTCGGGAATTGGAGGAAGATTTGTTCGCCCTTTATAAAATCCTCGACTTTTACGTGAAAAGAGGAAATGAGCTAAGCATGACACCTTCCGGGGTGGACGCGTACATCGACGTAATTCTGGATGAGATAAATCAAATGAAGAGAGAACTGAACGATGAATCTGGAAACCAAGAAACACCTGATTCCTGAGTTGCTCCGCAAACAATTCCTGGTGTGGGCGCAACTGGAAACTGAAGCCGAGCAGGAGGCGTTTTGGCAGCAATCAAAACTTGAAACCGCCGCTAAATCCGAAGCAGAACGGGCCGAGTTGGAAAAAGCCTGGCTGGACGGAGTTGAAATTATTCGGCAGGAAGTCAGGGCCATCGGCGAAGAAATCAAAGCCGCGAAAACGCCTGCCTGACCATGACTGTGTCCTTCACCTCCTGTCCGTCGGATAAAATTCGTTACCTGATTACCATTACTTCAATCCTCCACCGGCAAATACACCCGGAACGTAGAACCCTCCCCCACCCGGCTGCTCACCGCCACGCCGCCGTAGTGATTTTCCAGCACTTTCTTCACGATGGCCAGGCCGATACCCGTTCCGGGGTAATCGGCTCGCCCGTGCAGGCGTTGGAACGCCTCGAAAATACGGTTGGCGTAGGTTTCATCGAAGCCGATACCGTTGTCGCTCACGCTGATTTCGTGGAAACGACCCTCGGGCGGTAGCGCCAGCCCGTTGGTTTCAGCCCCCGCCACAACGCAGTGGCGGACTTCCACTACGGGCGGCACGTCGGGGCGACTGAATTTGAGGGCATTGCTGAGCAAATTTTGCAGCACCTGCCGGAGTTGGGTGGCATCGCCCTGCACGGTGGGCAGGGCAGCGGCGCGGAGGCCAGCTTTCTTTTCCCGGATGAGTACGGCCAGGTCACTACGCACGCTGGCGAGCAGGGCGGTCAGGTCTACCGGCGCGAAGGTTTCGCGGTGCGACGATACCCGCGAGTACTCCAGCAAATCCTGAATCAGGCCGCTCATCCGTTCCGCCGCGTTTTGCATCCGCCGGATACGGTCGGTGCCCGGCTCATCGAGTTGGGCGGCGTTGCGTTTGAGCAGCATATTGCCGAAAGCCTGGATTTTGCGCAACGGTTCCTGCAAATCGTGCGAGGCCACGTAGGCAAACTGCGAGAGGTTGAGGTTGGTGCGTTGCAGTTCCAGGTTGGCCTGTTCGAGTTCCCCGGTGCGTTCCCCCACCAGCGTTTCCAGGCGTTCGGTGGCGATTTTCTGGTCGTGGATATCGGTGGCCGTGCCAAACCATTTGACGAGGGTTCCTTCATCGTCCCTCACCGGAATGGCCCGCCCTAAAAACCAGTGATACGTGCCGGTTCGGTGGTCGAGGAAGCGGTACTCCGTTTGAAAGAGAGTGCCCGACTCAACCGATTCGTACCACTTCGCCACCGTTGGCTGAACGTCGTCCGGGTGGAGAATGGGTGTCCAGCCCGAATCACCGTATTCCTCCGAAAAGCCCGAGAAATCGTACCACTGCCGGTTGTAATAATCCGACTGCCCGTCGGGCTGGGCCGTCCAGACGATCTGCGGCACGAAGTCGGCCAATTCGCGGAACCGGTTCTCGCTTTCTCGCAGGGCAACCTCTGCCCGTTTTTGGTCGTCGATTTCGGTACAGGAACCGAACCACTTGATGATTTGCCCCCTCAAGGATTCGGGGTCGCGGAAGGCCGTGGCCAGGGCCAGGAACCAGCGGTAGTTGCCGGGATTACGTGGGTCGTCGAGGCGAAACTCAAACCGGTACGGCTCGCCGGTTTGCAGGCAGCGCTGCCAGTGGTCGAGGCAGGGTTGCCGGTCGTCGGGGTGCAGAATGGGCACCCAGCCCGAATCACCGTGGCCCCAATCGTCGCCGAGGTACTCGTACCAGCGTTGATTGAAGTAATCGAGGTACCCATCGGGCTGGGCCGTCCAGACGATTTGCGGCATGGAATCGGCCAGTTGGCGAAACCAGCGGTTGCTTTCCTCGATTTTTTGCCGGACCAGCACCTGCTCGGTCACATCGGTAGCGACCACCGTGATGCCGGTGATCCGCCCGTCGGCTTCAGCTTGGGGGGCGTAAACAAAATTGACGTACACCGTTTTGGGTTGCCCATCGCGGAGGAGCGATACGGGCAGTTCGTTGCCCACGAAGGGCACTCCAGTTTCTAAAACGCCCGTCAGCAGTTCTTCAAAGCCCTGCCCGGCGGCTTCGGTGAGTACCTCAAAAATAGGATTCCCGAGCAAGGCATCAAGAGGTCGGTTCAAAATTTCACACATCCCCGGATTGGCCAGTTCGACTCTAAACGTCGGGCCGCGCAAAATGGCGATGGCCACTGGGGCCTGCTCAAACAGGGTGTGCAGTTGCCGGTCGCTGAGTACCTGCTGGGTAGTTTCGTTGATGGCCGTAAACACGCCTCCGATGCCGCCCGTTTCGCCGTGGATGGGGCTGTACGAATAAGTGAAGTAACATTCCTCGGGGTAGCCGTGGCGTTCGAGCATGAACAACTGGTTTTCCGACCAGGTCGCCTCGCCCCGCGCCAGCACGCCGTTGAGCATCGGACCGATGGTGTCCCAGATTTCGGCCCAGACTTCGCAGCCTTTGCCGCCCAGCGCTCGTGCGTGAATGGCGCCGATGATCTGCTGGTAGGCATCGTTGTAAATCAGGATTAGGTTGGATCCCCACAGGAGCACAATCGGAAAGCGCGAGTTGAGGCAGATGCTCACGGAGGTGCGTAGGCTTTGCGGCCAGGTTTCGGGGGAACCGAGGGGCGTTTTCGACCAATCTTTGGCGCGGATGAGTGCGCCCATTTCGCCGCCACCGGCCAGAAATGCTAACGTTGAGGGAGTTCCAGCAGACATGAACCAGGGTAAGTGTAGGGCATACGCGAGGAAATGTTTTATGGAAGAGGGATTGAAAGTTCCAAAAATAGAGAAATCCCTGATAGGCCCCAACCCCCGGCCCGTTTTATCCGCTCAACCCCCAACCCCCGCCGCTATTCCATTTTGCCCCGTAGGTAACCAATAAGTATTTCCAGGCCCATTTTGAAGTGCTTGTTGTTGGGAATCACGAGGTCGGCCTTTGCTTTGTAGGGCTTGATGTACTTCTGGTACGTGGGCCGCACGTGGTGTTCCCACTGGTAAAGAATCGTGGCCAAAGCGATGTCGCGCTCCGCCTGGTCGCGGGCAATGCGACGGCTGAGTTTTACCTTATTTTTGGAGGCGATAAACACCTTCAAATCCAATTGTTTGTAAATGTCCTTAAAGTAAAACACGAACAACCCTTCCACCACGATGATGGGCGTGGGCGTATAGATTAGTTCTTTCGGGACGACGTTGGGGTTGTTGAAGGTGTACTCGATCGCTTTCACCACCTTCCCCTCGTGTAACTGGAGGATGTGCTCGGCGAAACGGGCGTGGTCGATGGTTTCGGGCAGGTCGAAATTATGAACGCCGTTCTCGTCTTTGGGAATAAATTCCAGGCTGCGGTAGTAGTTATCCTGCGAAATGAGCGTGATTTCATCTTCAGAAAAAGCGGCCAGCAGGCCGCGTAAAAACAGGGTTTTGCCCGAGGCACTGCCGCCGGTAATTCCAACGATAAAAGGCTTTTGCATAACGGCCGCGAAATTAGGCATTCTGGCCCGTTTTTTGGAATTTGGTCGTTGGAATCCTCCTTCATTTTCGACCATGAAAAAATTCGCCCGTTCCCGGTTTACACTCGTTCTTTTCGTTTTTGCCGGCCCACTGGCCCGCGCTCAGCAACTTCCCGCGTTCGTGCGCGACAGCCTCGACCGCTACATCGAACTGGGCCTGAAGGATTGGCAGATTCCCGGCCTTTCCATCGCGATCATCAAAGACGGGCGGGTGATTCTGGCTAAAGGCTACGGCGTCCGCGAGATGGGCAAGTCCGATAAGGTCGACGAAAACACGCTGTTTATGATTGGTTCCAACACCAAAGCCTTTACGGCCACGGCGCTGGCGATGCTCGAAGCCGACAAAAAACTAACCCTCAACGACCCCGTCACCAAGCATTTGCCCGACTTCAAACTCTACGACCCGGCGGTCACGCGGCAGGTTACGCTCACCGATTTGCTCGGTCACCGGTTGGGCCTGCGCACCTTTCAGGGCGATTTCACGTACTGGACTTCCAACCTCAGCCGCCAGGAAGTCATCCAAAAATTCGGCCTCAACAAGCCCCTTTACGGCTTTCGCACCCGGTACGGCTACTGCAACGCGGGCTTTGTGACGGCGGGTGAAGTGGTGCCCATCGCCAGCGGCGGGACGTTGTGGGAGGATTTTATCCGGGAAAAAATCTTTAAACCCCTCGGCATGAACCGCGCCCTGGCGCTTTCGGCGGAAATCATCAAAGCCACTAACGCCGCCGTCAGTCACACGTGGTACGAGGGTCAACTGCTCAAACTTCCCTACCCGGCCATCGACAACCTCGCCCCGGCGGGCAGCCTCAGCAGCAGCGCCCGCGAACACGCCAACTGGCTCCTGATGCAACTCGATACGGGCCGGTTTGAGGGAAAACAGGTGGTGCCGAAAGAAGCGATTCTGAAAACCTGGACGCCGCAGACCATCGTCAACACCGACAAATCAACTCTTTCGCCCAATCAATTTGGGCTGTACGGTCTGGGCTGGTTCATCAACGATTACGCGGGCCGACGCCTCATTTCGCATGACGGCGGCGTGGATGGCTTCGTGAGCACGACCTGTTTTC
>JAJAZB010000039.1 GCA_026785975.1 Cytophagaceae bacterium
GGAGTGGGTTTGGGAGTTTCCGCTTTTGGTGCCTCGGGCTTTTTCCCGACTGCGGCAGGCGTTGCTTTTTTCTCCTCCTCGTCGGTACCATCTTCCGCCGTAGCAACTTCATCGCCGGGTACATTGGCCGGGGGCGCGTTGTCGGTTGGAGTCGCTTGCGCCTCAGTCGGTTGTAAATCTCCGTCTGGCTCCCGGCTGGCGGTCATCGTCGTATCCGACTTTACATTGGTGAGTTCGGAGGTCGACGAGGTTTGGTCGGCGAAGTACTCGTAGCCCACGTAGAGCAGGGCGAAAATGATAAAAATCAACACGGCCAGCGCAATACTGGGTAATTTAGAACCTTCTTCGGGGCGTTGGTTGCGTTCTTCCATTTTTCAGTAATCAGTCATCAGTAATCAGTGAACAGTTGCGAACAGCGACCAACGAATTCCAGTTGAATTTCCTGATCCCGGTTCACTGACGAAGTTCTTGCCGCATGATTTCTACTTTCGCTTCTAACGAAAGTTTGAACTGCTGCAAGTTACGGGCGACGTCGGAATTTTCAATGCCAATCATCTGCGCGGCCAGTATCCCGGCGTTGCGGGCACCGTTGAGTGCTACCGTCGCGACGGGCACTCCGGCGGGCATTTGGAGTATCGACAACACGGAATCCCAGCCGTCAATCGAGTTGCTTGACTTGACGGGAACCCCAATGACAGGCAGCGTGGTGAGCGAAGCCACCATGCCCGGCAGGTGCGCCGCGCCCCCCGCCCCGGCAATAATCACTTTCAAACCGCGCTCACGGGCAGTTTGGGCGTATTCCACCATGCGCAGGGGCGTACGGTGGGCCGACACCACGTCGATTTCGTAGGGCACACCGAGTTCGGTCAGTGCGTCGGCGGCTTCCTGCATGACCGGCAAATCGGAACTGCTACCCATGATAATTCCAACCATGCTTTTTTAGTGAAAAGTGAAAGATGAAAAGTTAAATAGTCACTTCTCATCGGTTTGCTGGTTATGAATAGGCTTTGTCTTACTCTGGCGTAACCCCCAACCCCCTGAAGGGGGCTACCCGCCTGGGGCTTTTCCTGCCTAAAAGTTCGAGCGACAAAAAGCCCCCTTCAGGGGGTTGGGGGTCACGCCAGAGCGGTTACGCGGATGACATTTTTAGATAGGCTCCCTTAGCCTCTTTCCAAACCGGTGCGCAGCGTCAGGAGACGACTTTGATACTGGCTTGCACTCGCTTCACTTTTTCTTTCAACGAATCCATAGTTTTGTCAATCACCGTCACGTGGCCCATTTTCCGGAACGGCTTCGTTAGTTTCTTTCCGTATAAAAACGGGTGTACCCCTGGCATCGCCAGGAGCGTTTCCATGCCTTCGTAGCGGGCAACGCCTTCGTAGCCCGGTTCGCCCAGCAAGTTGACCATCGCGGCGGGCAGGCAAGCGGTGGTGTCACCCAGGGGCCAGCCCAGAATAGCCCGCAGGTGCTGTTCGTACTGGCTCACGTCGTTGGCCCGCAGGGTGTGATGGCCGCTGTTGTGCGGACGCGGGGCCACTTCGTTGATGAGAATCGTGCCCGGTCCGTCGCCACGGGTTTTCGTTAAAAACAATTCCACCGCCAGCAAACCCACGATCCCGAACGCCTCAGCGGTACGAATGGCAATCTGCTGCGCCTGTTGATCGACTTCCGGGGAAATTTCGGCGGGGGCAAACAAATACTCGACCAGATTGGCTTCCGGGTGAAACACCATTTCAATCGTCGGAAAGCAGGCTACTTGCCCGCTTTCGCTGCGGGCCACAATCACGGCCAGTTCTTTTTCAAAATCAACGGCTTTTTCTAAAACGCCAGGTTCGTCGAAGGCTTTGTCGAAATCATCTTCTGAGGCGATTCGTTGCACACCTCGCCCGTCGTAGCCGCCTTTGCCGAGTTTGTGAAAGGCGGGCAGAAAGGCGGTGTTTTGCCGAACATCCGCCTTATTTTCAGTTAAAACAAAATCGGCGGTGGGCAATTGGTGGTCGCGGAAAAACTGTTTTTGCAGGCGTTTGTCCTGAATAATTTCAACAATTTCCGGTTGGGGGTACACGCGAACGCCCGCATCGCGCAGCCGCTTGAGAGCCTCCAGATTGACGCTCTCAATTTCGATGGTGAGTACGTCGAGGTCCCGCCCAAACTCGTACACCGTTTGAAAATCCCGGAATGAACCCCGCTTAAATTCCGGCGCAATGGCGGCGCAGGGCGCATCGGGGTCGGGATCGAGTACTGCCAGTCGGAGGTCAAAATCAATCGCCGCCTGCAAAAGCATCCGGCCCAGTTGACCGCCACCGAGCAGCCCAAGACGTACGGAAGGGGAAAATTGAGCCATAGGTTGGCGACAAAGGTAGGGAAACCGTTTCTTAGGAAACCAGTCTGCCTCCGTGCAGCAACGCGTAAATGCCCAAATATGTCAGCACCCCCGCCACGTACCCCAGCAACGCCAGCAAACTGATACGCCGCAGGTACCACAGAAAACCGATGCGCTCCATACCCATCACGGCCACGCCCGCCGCCGAACCGATGATAAGCAGGCTACCGCCGGTACCGGCGCAGTAGGCCAGAAACTCCCAGAGTTTGGCATCGGGCGGAAACTGATCGAGTGGGTACATCCCCATCGCCGCCGCCACCAGCGGTACGTTGTCGATCACCGCCGAAGCCACGCCGATGATCACGACGATAAGATCCTGATTGCCAATCGCCTGATCGAGGCTGGTGGCCAAGCTACGCAACAGCCCGGTGGCTTCGAGCGCACCGATGGCGATGAGGATGCCCAGGAAAAACAAAATGCTGGGCGTATCGATCCGCGTGAGGGCGTAAGCGGCGGTGAGGGGTTCTTTTTCTTCGTCGTCTTTGCCACTGTGCAATATTTCAGAAGCCACCCACATCACGCCCAGCGCCAGGAGCATTCCCATGTAGGGCGGCAAGTGGGTAATGGTTTTGAAAACCGGTACGAACAGCAGCATTCCCAGACCCAAACCAAACATGACGATGCTTTCAACGGTGCTGACCGGGCTACTCTCCAACTTCAGACCGACTGGTTTGGGAATCGATCCGTTCATGCGCCAGGTTAGGTAGGCCGGCGGAACCAGCATCGAAACCAGACTCGGCAAGAAAAGTTCTTTCATAATGTTGAGTGCCGTAATTTGCCCGCCAATCCAGAGCATGGTCGTCGTGACGTCGCCCAGGGGTGACCAGGCACCGCCCGAATTGGCCGCGATGATGAC
>JAJAZB010000040.1 GCA_026785975.1 Cytophagaceae bacterium
CCGTAGGTGATACGTGTGGTGTCGGCTCGCCAGGCGGTATCATCGTAAGCGGCTGGCCGCCAGGATGTACCCAGGTCTGCCCCCTGGTCATTGTACTTCCAACTTTGGTGGGATAGGATGGGAAGCGATTGCGGGCTGGTTTGTGCGACGAGATTCATCCAGGTCAGTAAAATCGTACTGCCGGTGAGTAGTAGAGTTTTCATGGTCATGTTGAGATTTAATGAAACTGATTTCCTTTTCCATTATGTATCCTCAACAACACCTTCAGGTTAACAACGACGAAAAATTTTTTTTAAATGGCTTATTAAATCGGGCTGGTAGCGACACAGAAGCTCGTCGTTGAATGACTTGAAAAATGTCAGCCAGACCGCACATTCAACGAAGGCAGCCCCGAGTACCCGGGCCGGATGACAAGAAATGGACTGGAAAAACAGGAAGACCTGAGAAGACCCAACAAGATTAACTCAACCACGCAAACACTTGCTGAGGGTCGCGTCTCACTTCACCACCCGATACCCCACCAACTGGTCAGCGCGGGTACCCAAGGGGCGGGCGTACACCAGAATTTCATACGTGTTTTGCGTGACGGAGTAGCTGCCCTCGATGGGCCGGGTATCGGCTTGCCGAGTCGTAGGATTCTCAACGGTGTAGGCGTAGTTCCAAACGCCCTGCTTAAACGGCATCGTCACCTGGTAGGCGCCGAGTACCGGGTTATAAATCAGGCGATTGGCATCGCTTCGGTTGTAAAAATTGAACGCCCCCACCACGTACACGGCGCGGTCGGGTAGCTCGGGCATTTTGAGGGTAAAGGTCACTTGCCAATAGTCGGCTTCAGTGGCCCCGCGATGCGTTTCGGTGTTGTCGATCACGAAAAGCCCGTCGAAATCGCTGGTTTGAATGTAGGCCAGGCCCTGCTGGGGCGTGTCGGTGTTGAGTAAGGCGTTGTTTTGCCCGGCTCGTCGTTCAATCGTGTTGACGCCGAAGCCGCGCGTCTGGGTGCTGCGAATGTCGAAAAACCGAAACTCGTTGTTGCCCGGAATGCTGTTTTCTCCGTTGAAAAACCGGAAGTCCAATTTTCGGTCAAACTCATTGACGGTAAACGGTTTGAGGCCCGTCAAGGCATTATCCCAGCGGTAATTTTGCCGGATCACCACGGCCAAATCTTCCCGTGGATTCAACACCTGGAAGTTGCCGTAACTGATGTCGAAGTCCACTTGCTGGTGCGTGTTGCGCAGTTGTACATTGGTCGAAAAGGCAACTTTTGCCCCAATATTCAGTTGGTTGGTGTACACCATAAACCGCCGCGTCAGCATCACGTCGGCCACGTTGCGGCCCCGGTACACCAGCAATACGTAGTTGCCGGGAAGTTTGACGCGGGGCAGTTCAAACGTATAATGAATGTACGGTACTTTGGTCTGGGCGGCGGTTTGGTAGGTGTACAGCGGGAAATCATTGTAGTCGCTGAGGTACTCGACCGCGCTCAACACCGAGGGCGTCCAGTCGGCGTTGCAGTGCAGGATGTACGCGCGAAACTCGGCCCCATCGCCCCGCAGGTCGTCGAATTCGAGGAGCAGAGGACGTTCGTCGTTGAGCGGAATTACGGGTGGATTGAGCGTGTTCGACGGATTGCCCGGTTCGGTACCCGCCGGATACACTAACGGAGTAGCTATACGCGCATCGTAAATCCAGTCGGTGTAGCGAAGTTGCGCACGATTCCGCTCGGTGATGGTCTGGGCAATGGCCTGGTTGATCATCGCGATGATGATGCAAGCGATAAAGATGCAGAAGAAGAGCGTTTTCAAAGGCAGTAGTTGAAATTATTCACGATTCATCCATTAACGGAAATTATGGCCTTTTCCGCTGACTGATTTCAGGCAAAAAAAGCGTTTGCCCGTCATTGCGAGGAGGAACGACGCGGCAATCTGCCGAAGCGGGCCTGCCTACTTGGTGTAGCAGCTTTCCTGGAATGGTCTTCGGCGGCAGATTGCTTCCGCTCCGGCGTACCGGTCAGTCACTTCGTTCCTTCCCTCGCAATGACGGATGTCCGTACGCAATGAAGGGCAAACGCTTTCGTGTGTTATTGAGTTACCGGTCACTGTGCCACCGCTTCCTTCAATTTCGTCTCCCAAACCTCCGCGTCGAGCATCGCCGTTTCCCAGGCATCGTTGGCCTGCTCCAATTGGCCCGAAACTTCCTGGTAAAAACGCGTCAGTTCGCCGTAGCTGGCGGGGTCGCGCATCACAGTGGGGTCGGCAAGTTTGGCTTCGGCTTCACCCTTGCGGGTTTCGAGCGTGGCAATTTTCTGTTCGGCTTCCTCCACTTGTTTCTGCGCTTTTTTCAGGCTTTGCCGGGCGGCATTCTTTTCGTTATCCGACAACTCTACCGGCTTCGGTTTCACCTCGACTTTTGGCTTTTTTTCGGGCTGCGCACTGCCATTCGTCGATTGGGCGCTGGCCTTCCGCTCGGCCGCGCGTTCTTCTTTCCACCACTCGTATTCTTCGTAGGTGCCGGGGTACTCCCTGATTTGTTCGTCTTCGATGTACCAGATTTTATTGGCAATTTCCGAGATAAAAAACCGGTCGTGCGACACCACCACAAACGTCCCTTCGTACTGATCCAGGGCCTGAATCAGGATGTTGACCGACGACATATCCAGGTGGTTGGTTGGCTCATCGAGCAGCAGGAAATTGGCCTCACCCAGCAGCATTTTTGCCAGCGCAACCCGTGATTTTTCACCCCCGGAAAGCACTTTAATTTTCTTAAAAACGTCTTCGTTCGAGAACAAAAAACAACCCAGGATGCTCCGCAACTGCGCTTCGGTGCGCTCGGTGCCCGTCTGGCGAAGTTCGGCGATGAGGTCGTTGTCGACGCTCAGGGCCTCCAACTGGTGCTGGGCGTAAAACGTAAAATTGACGTTGTGGCCCGTTTGCCGCTTGCCATCGATGGGTTCGGTACCCGCGATAATGCGCAGCAACGTCGATTTTCCCTTGCCGTTGGCCCCGATAAGCGCGATTTTATCGCCCCGCTCGATGCGTGCGTTCCTGTGCGTCAGGATGCGCTTGTCGCCGTAAGCCTTGCTCACGTCTTCGAGGTGGAGCACGTGGCGACCCGATTGTTGGGCAAACGAAAACTTGAAGTTGACGCGGGCGTTGGCATCGATCACCTCGTCGACCATGTCCATGCGGGCCAGCGATTTCACGCGACTCTGCACCTGCCGGGCTTTGGTGGCCTTCGCTTTAAACCGCTCGATAAACCGCTCCGTTTGCCGGATTTTGGCCTGCTGGTTTTCGTAAGCCCCCTTCTGAATCTCGTTGCGCTGGGCCTTTTCTTCCACGAAAAAAGAATAATTGCCCGGATACGCGTTGAGTTTTGCCCCGCTCACCTCCACGATCATGTTGACGGTATTATCCAGGAAAAAGCGGTCGTGCGAGACGATGATCACCGCGCCTTCGTAGGTGTTGATGTAGTTTTCGACCCACTCGATCGAGGGCAAATCCAGGTGGTTGGTCGGCTCATCGAGCATCAGCAGCGAGGGCTTTTGCAACAGCAGTTTGGCCAGCATCACGCGCATTCGCCACCCGCCCGAAAATTGCCGCAGGGGTTTCTGTAATTCGGCGGTGCTGAAGCCCAACCCTTCCAGAATTTCCTCGGCCCGGCTCTGAATGGTGTACCCGCCCAAGCCCTCAAACTCGTCCTGCAACCGCGCCAGTTTATCGATTTGTTCATCCCGATAAGCCGTTTCCATGTCGTGAAGAACCTTGTCGATTTGCCGCTGGAGGTAGTTTTCGCGCTCAAACGCCTGCATGGCCACCGACAGAATGGAGTCGTTGGTCTGGTAGCTAAGCAGGTCCTGGTTGAGGAAACCAATCGTGCAATCGCCCGCTTTGGAGATGCTGCCGCCGTCGGGCGTGTATTCGCCGTCGATGAGCCGCAAAAGCGTCGATTTGCCCGTACCGTTGGCCCCGATGAGGCCAATCCGGTCTTTGGGTTTGATGTGCAACGAGGCCCCTTCGTAAAGCGGACGACTACCGAAGTAGAAATTTAAGTTATTGATGGAAAGCATAAAGGTAGCCCCGACCAATGACCGGGCTGCGTTCTTAAAGGTACTCGACGGGCCAAGCCGACCGGACTGACTGTTTTTCCCGATGAAAAAAAATGACTTAAACGAAACGATGGACTTCGGATAGTTCACGGGCCAAATCGGCGACCCCACGCAGAATTCGTTCCTGCTGGCGGGTGCTGGGTTTTTTCGTCCCCGCAACGTAGGCTGCCAGCAACGTTGGATCGATGGCGATTCGTCTGCCGAGTGCTTCCAGGTTCAGGACATCGTAATGTCCAAGAAATTCCCCCAAATCGAGTTGAAACCGCAACTGCCCTTCCAACAACGGAACGGTTCCGAACCGGAACAAATTGATGGCTTCCAGCGCATTGGCTTTTAGCTCCTCGAACGTGCGGCCCGTCGTGGCAACGGGGTATTTAACCGCGTAGGCCGAGTACCCCGTGTTGGTTTTTTCTACGACAAACTCAAGGCTTGTTGAGACCCGCATCTTTCAGTATTTTTAGTGCCAATCCTTTCCCAACCTCCTGGCTTCCGTGGTTTGGTACCACAAGCTGACCAAGTTTGAGAGCGTGTTCCATCATCAGGTGGCTTCCAGTCTGACGGATGGTATACCAACCGTCTCGTTTTAACCGCCGAATTAACTCGCTGCTTTTCACAACACAAAAGTAGGTTTTTCATTCCCAGCCTGCCAAACTTTCACCAGGGCAGACGGAATAATTTACCCTTCTCTACCGACCATTTCTCGATTTTAGCGTTGCCAGCCCAGGTTTTCAAACTCCAGGTTTCGCCCGGTCCAAGCAGTGAGGCCCGAAGCGCCTTCCCGTCGGTACCCAGCCAATCGAGGGGTTTACCGGTTTCGCAGCGGTTGGGTGGGGCGAGGGTTTCGAGCAGCAATACACTGCCTTGTCCGAGTACCTGCGCCGCCCCGGTTTCATCAACGACGAAGGCCGTTTTCTCATCCACGCCAATTCCTCGCAGGTTCGTTAGGCCCCAGTCTTTCGTGGCGCGGGCCAGAAACCCCACCAGTCGCCCCGGCCGGGATCGTTCCGAAAAGTGCATATCGGCGAGGGCGTTGCCCAAAAAAGGGGCCTTCAGAAAATTGCCGCGCTGAAGCGAAACCTTCGGATTGTACGGGTTGGCTAAAGTTTCGGGGGAATCGACCGTACCGTTGAGGGCGTCAAAATACAGGCCACTCAGGATGCCGCAGCCCGCCGAGGTGCCGCCGACGGTCACGCGTTTTTCGTTGAGCAAAAAATTCAGGGCGTCCATTACGGGCGTGTCTTTCCAGAAATTAACGTAGTTGGCCTGATCGCCACCGGCAATGAAAAGGGCCTCGGCGTTGCGGATTTTGCGGGCCACGTCGGGGTTGTTTGCCACGGCCCGGCTGTCGATCAGAATGGTTTCGACCGAATTGACTTTTTCACCTAAATCACTGAACAGGTACTTGTTGTAGCCATCGGCCCCGCTGGCCCGGATGATGAGTACGTCCCCGCCGTTGGCACGTTGGAGGAACCAGCGCATGGCGTCGTCCTGGTCGGTACTGCCCCCGGCCAAAAGCAGACCGGACTGAGTAGTCGTGGGCACGTCGGCGGTGTCGCCCAAAATCCACGAGGTGTAGCGTGGGGCTTTTGGAGGCGAAGGGACAGAGGTAGGATGTTTGGGTTTTGAACAGGCAAGGCTCTGCCAAAGCAGGAAACCACCGAGTGTAACTAATCCGAAAGCAAGCTGCATTTTTAAGAAAAAAGGGGTGGTTTTTTTAGGAAAAAGTGTCGGGAGCAAAAATTAGTGACCTCCCGATTCATTCGCCATTAAGTCGATTGGCAATATATACTTCTGTGGTTCACTTATATTCGGAAAAATTTTATTTAAAAATTTAGCTGTTGACAAACAATATATTTTCTATCTTTGAAACACCTACCTTTTCCAAACCAACCTCACCCACCATGCAAATCCATTTACCCATCCCCATTTCTCGTCAGGCGTCGGTCAGTTAGGATCGCGTTAGAAGACCCGCTCTTGCCCAGGCGTCCCGCCAGGTACGCTCCCCGTGACCCGGTTAGTCCGGTGCAGCAGGCGTCGGGCGACCGCTCAAAAGTAATTCATCAGACTGCATTTTACGCGGTGTATTTTCAACGCAGCGGTCTGTCAAGTCTTTACCCAATACCCCAATACCCCAATTTCACAATTTAATCAAAACGAATCATGAAAAAACACGTACTGTTAAGCCTGTTAGCGCTTACGGTGGCCTGGGCACAGGCAGTTGCCCAAGACCGAAAGATTACCGGAAAAGTGACTGCCGCCGACGACAATTCACCCCTGCCGGGCGTATCCGTGCTCTTGAAAGGAACACTGACCGGTACCAATACCAACCAGGATGGCGAGTTTGCCATCAACGTTCCCGTGGGCGGCGGTACGCTCGTGGTCAGTTTCGTGGGTTTTGCCCCACAGGAAACCCCAATCGACACGCGTACGGTGGTCAATGTGAAACTGGCCACCGACAGCCGACTCCTGACGGAAGTTGTCGTCACGGCCCAGGGCATCGTGCGGGAGAAACGGGCGCTGGGTTTCGCCGTCACGACCATCGACAAAAAAATGGTGGAATCCCGGCCCGAATCCGACGTGGCCAGGGTACTCCAGGGCAAGGTGCCGGGCGTAAACATCACCTCGACGGGGGGTATTTCCGGCTCCGGCACCAACATCAACATCCGGGGGTATTCGTCCATTTCGGGCAATATCCAGCCCCTGTGGGTGGTCGACGGGATTCCCTTCAACTCCAACACCAACCAGCGGGGCGGGTTTACCTCCGGCGGGCAGGTGGCGGCGAGCCGGTTTCTCGACATCGATGCCAACAACATCGAAAGCATCAGCGTACTCAAGGGCTTGGCCGCCACGGTGTTGTACGGCGATCAGGGCCGCAACGGCGTGATTCTGGTGTCGACCAAAAACGGCAACGGCAAGCAGCGTCCGGCTTCGGTCACCCTCACCCAGTCGCTGTTTAACAACAAGATTGCCTCGCTGCCCAAATTCCAGAACAACTGGGGCGGCGGGTTCCAGAACAACCCGGGGTTTTTCTTCAGCAACTGGGGGGATAAGTTCAATCGCACCACCACGGTCGGGGCGGGGCTTCACCCCTACGCCTCGCTCCAGAACGCGAGCATCCGCAACCAGTTTCCAGAGTATGCAAGCGTGACCGGCTACCCGTACAAACTCTTTCAGGGACCGGAAAACTTCTTTCGTACCGGGCTGATTTCCAATTCCAACCTCAACCTCACCGGAGGCACCGAGCGCTTTGGCTACAACGCCACGGTGGGCTACGCCAAAGAGCAGGGTTTTGTGGAAAACAACGACCTCAAACGCCTCAACATCGGGGTGGGTTTCAACGTGAAGGTGTCGAAAAAAGTAACGCTGATTACCTCCTTCAACTTTTCCAACACCGACCAGAAGTCGCCCCCCATCAACGCGGGCACGGGCAACAACACGCTCAACGGGTTTCCGTCGATCTTTGCCAACGTGTTTTTCACGCCCCGCAGCGTGGACCTGATTGGACTGCCCTTCGAGACCCCCCTCGACAACCGCTCGGTGTATTTCCGCAGCGGCAACGACATCCCCAACCCCCGCTGGATTACCAAATACTACTCCACGACGGGCATCACCGACCGGTTTTTCGGCTCCTCCACCATCAACGTGGACCTGCTCGACAACCTCGTGCTGACCTACCGGGGCGGGCTGGACACCTACACCGAGCAGCAGGAGTACAAGTTTCCGAAAGGGGGCGTGAATTTTCTGACGGGCGGGTATTTCACCAACACCATCAAAAACACGATTGTCAACAACGACCTTATCCTCTCCTACAACAAGCCCATTAGTGAGCGGTTGACCGTGGCGGGACGAATCGGAGCTAACCTGCGGAACGACCGCTACCGGGTCGATGCCGTCACCAGCATCAACCAACTCACCTTCGGCTTGATGCGGCACAACAACTTCACCGAAAACGCGGCCTCCAATTACACCCAGGAAGAAACCCGGATGGGAATTTACGGGGATTTGACCGTCGATTTCGGCAATTACCTGTACCTGAACCTGGCCGGGCGAAACGATTGGACCTCGACGGTCGAGAAAGAAAACCGCCGGATCTTTTACCCCTCGGCCAGTGTCTCGTTCGTGCCCACGGCGGCCTTTCCAGGACTGGCCTCCACGACCTTGAATTTTCTGAAATTCCGGGCCGGGTTGGGCACTTCCGCCGGATTCCCTTCGCCCTACAACACCCGGAGTATTCTCAATCAGGTGGCCCGGGGTTTCCTGGATGTTGCCGGGAACATCACCACCACCCAGAGCGTCGACAACACGTTGGGCAACCCCAACCTGAAACCGGAATTGCAAACCGAACTCGAAGTGGGCACCGAGGCGCGTTTCTTCAACAACCGCATCGGGTTGGACCTGACCTTGTACCGCCGCGAAACGCGTGACCTGATCACCTCGACTCCCATCGACCCCGCCACGGGCTACACCTCGACGACGATCAACATCGGCAAACTCCGCAACTCCGGCATCGAGTTGGGCCTCAACGGAACCGTGATTCGTTCCGGGAGTTTTGGCTGGGACGTAACCCTCAACTACGACCGCAACGTGCCGTTGGTGGTCGAGTTGAGCGACGCTCTCAAGGAAGTTGTTGTGGCCGGGTTTACCGACCTGGGCAACTTCGCCATTGCCGACCGGCCTTTCAACGTTATCAAAGGCAAAGCCGCCCTGCGCGACGACCAGGGCCGGCGCATTGTGGGCGGCAACGGGCAGTACCTGGCCGACCCGACCATCCGCGAACTGGGTGACCCCAACCCCAAATTCCGCACGACGCTCATCAACAGCGTCACCTGGAAGGGCCTCACCCTGTCGGCGCAGGTGGATTACCGCCACGGCGGGGCGATTTACTCGGCCACGGCGGGCACGCTCCTCGGACGCGGCGTGGTGGAAGACACGGACTTCGACCGTGACAACACGTACATCTTGCCCGGCGTGAAGCAGGACGGGCAGCCCAACGACATCCAGATCACCGCTTCCGACGTGGGCTTCAACGTGCTGTACTTCGGCGGGGTGGACGAATTCCGGGTTTGGGACGGCAGTACGCTCCGCCTGAGAGAAGCCTCGCTGGCCTACAACCTGCCCGCCAAAATCCTGAAGCGCACGTTTATTAAAGGGGCCACCATCACCCTGAGCGGCTCGAACCTCTGGTTCAGGGCTTTGTACTTCCCCAAGTCGATCAACTTCGATACCGACGTGCTGAGCCTGGGCGTGGGCAACGGGTACGGATTCGACTACCTGACCGGCCCCAGTTCGCGCCGCCTCGGCGGTACTTTAAAACTAACGTTTTGAGTTTTTTCATCGTTGATCGGGAGCGGGTTCAATGCCCCGGTTGGGTAACTACCCACGTTTTCTCCCGATTGACCAACCACCAGCCAATTTCCATGAAAAAGTATATCAACCTGTTTCTCCTCGCCTGCACGTTGTCGGTGGCGACCTCCTGCAAGCTGGACCTGCTCGACAACCCTAATGCCGTGACGTTCAGCAACGCCGACCCGAATTTTCTGCTCAACCGGATCGAAGTGGATTTCGCCGGGTTTTTCAACGGGGCCAGTGACCCCGGAATGCGCCTGACCCGGATGCTCAACCAGGGCAGTTCGCTCTACCAGAACGCCTACGCCCCCCAGGATGTCGACGGGGTCTGGAATACCGGCTACGCGAGCATCATGTCGGACGTGAAAGCACTCATCCCGATTGCCGAGGGGGCCAACCTGCACATTCACGCCGGCGCGGCGCGGATGATCCGGGCCTACGTGCTGATGACCCTGGTGGATATGTTCGGCGACGTGCCCAGCAGCAAAGCCCTCGACCCCGCCGATTTTAACCCCGTTGCCGACAAGGGGGCCGACGTGTACGCCGCCGCGCTCAAAGACCTCGACGACGCCCTGGTTAGTTTTGGGAAAACCTCCCTCGCGGCACCCACCGACCTGCTTTTTAAAAGTAACGTTGATGCCTGGGTGCGGGCAACGAATTCGCTCAAACTGAAATTATTCCTTTCACGCCGGTTGGTGGATGTGAGTGGGTCAAAGGCCGGCATCGATGCGCTGGTGTCGGGCAAAAAACTCATCGAGTCCACCGCCCAGAACCTCGTGTTCCGCTACGGCAGCAACCTGGCCAATCCAGACAACCGCCACCCGCGCTACGGCGGGCAATACACCACGGGCGGGGGCGATTACCAGTCCAACTTTTATATGTGGCATTTCATCCAGTCGAAGAGCAATCCCGATCCACGTCTGCGGTATTATTTCTACCGGCAGGTGGTGCTCAACTCGAAGGATGTCAACGAGATTCGCTGCATCAACCAGCAACTCCCGGCGCACTACCCCACGGGCACCGTTTTCTGCTATCCTTCGCAGGTAGGCTACTGGGGCCGCGACCACCTCGACAGCCAGGGCATTCCACCGGATAACCTCCGCCGCACGGCCTGGGGCGTGTACCCGGCGGGCGGAAAATTCGACAACAACGCCGGAACCCCCGTGGCCCTCGGTGCGGGTGGACAAGGTGCCGGGCTGCATCCCATTCTGGTAGCGTCGTTCGTGGAATTTATGCTGGCCGAATCGGCACTGACCCTCGGTACGGCCGGAATGCCCCGGCAGTACCTGGAAAACGGGATTCGTAAATCCATGGCCGACGTGCGGGCCTACTCCCTGGCCACCGCCGAAGCCGGTATCATTGCGGCCTACGAAAGCGCCCAGAAAATCAGTTTTGCCGCCGACGTGGATGCCTACGTGGCCGAAGTACTGAAACTGTACGATGGTGCCGCCACGCCCACCGAAAAGCTCGACGTCGTTATCCGGGAGTACTGGCTGGCTGCGCACGGCAACGGGGTGGAGTCGTACAACTTTTTCCGCCGCACCGGTAGCCCGCGCGGAATGCAACCCGCGTTGGAAACCAATCCGGGCGAGTTTATCCGGTCCTTTTTTTACCCCTCGGTGTACGCCAACCGCAACTCCAACGCCAAACAGAAAACCGACGTGGCCACGCAGGTATTCTGGGACACCAACCCGAAGGCATTCATTAAATAGGAAAGCCCATTTGTTTCAACGGGACGGATGCTGGCTGCCAGTTGAATTTCAGAATTCTCAAGTAGCCAACATCCACCCAAATTCACCCCAAACAATAGTATTCCATGAAAACATACTTCCAGTTTTTCCTGCTCCTGACCCTGGTTTTCCTGGCGGGTTGCAAACGCGACGAACTCAACAATATCAATTTTGAGGATGTCCCCACCGGTGCCTACGTGCGCACCATCACCAGCAGCGGTACCTTGTCGCTCGCCGCGCTGGAAACCTCCGCTTACGCGCTGACGGTGGAAGCCAAAGACGAACAAAACGGGGACCTGCTCCAATCGTACGACCTGACGGCGGTTTTTAAAGACAACACCCCCGCCAACGGAATCAAAACCACCACGGGGGCGGCGCTGAAATCCATCCCGGCCTCGGCCTTTACCAAAGATGCCAAGTCGGGGCTGCCCCGTACTTCATTCACCATCACCGGGGCCGAGTTGCTGGCCGCGACCAAAGTCGCTAAAGCCGATGTTTTGGATAAAGATGCCTTTGAAATAACCGGCACCGTCCGCCTCACCAACGGGAAATCGTTCACCTTAGCCAATTCCGGGGCCAACCTGACGGGACCTTTTTACAACTCGCCGTTTTTCTACCGGCTGACGGTGGCGAAATAGTTTTCGGGCCGCCGCCCGCCCGGAAGGTGTGGGGTCAGGCAGCGCATCGCTGGAAGGCAAGGAAAATGACCGGACCGTCCTTGCGTTCCAGCAATGCGCTGCCTGATTTTGTTTATGTATCCCCCAAAATGGGGGATTATTAGATTTATATTTGCGACTTCGCCGCCCGATTGTTTACTTTAGGAAAATATTATCGCCATTTTTTTCACTTTCAACCAAACGCAATGTTAAAACTACTACGAATTTCAATGCTGCTCCTGGCCCTGCTGACCACCCTGCGGGTGAGTGCCCAGGATCGGGCTGTGACGGGAAAAGTCACCTCTTCCGACGACAGTTCGCCCCTGGTGGGCGTGAGCGTGCTGGTCAAAGGGTCGACCCAGGGCGCGACCACCGACGCCAACGGGGCCTACCGCCTCAGCATTCCCAACGGCCCGAACACGCTGGTCTTCAGCTACGTGGGCTTCAATCGCCAGGAAGTGGCCGTGGGCAACCGCACCGCGCTCGACGTGGTGCTGGCTATTGACGCTTCTGATCTATCGGAAGTTGTTATTACGGGCTACGGCTCACAGATCAAGCGCGACCTGACGGGCAACATCGCCCAGGTGAAGGCGCGTGAAATCGAAAATATGCCCACCCCCAGCATCGATCAGGCCCTACAAGGCAAGGCCGCCGGGGTGTACGTCAACGCCGGGACGGGAAAACTCGGCCAGGGCGTCACCGTGCGCGTACGGGGAACTTCTTCTGTCTCAGCCAGTAGCCAGCCGCTGTACGTTGTCGATGGGATCCCGGTGACGAACGAAGACCTGGGCAACTACGGTGGGGCCACCAACCCCCTGGCCGACATCAACTACAACGACGTGGAGTCCATCGAAATCCTAAAAGATGCCTCAGCGGGAGCCATCTATGGCTCGCGGGCGGCCAACGGAGTTGTACTCATCACGACCAAGCGGGGCAAGGCGGGTAAAACCAACGTGAGCATCAACTTTCAGAGTGGGGTGAGCGACGCCACCAAGCGCGTGGATTTTCTGGATGCCAAGCAATTTGCCGATTTCTTTAGGGTTGCGGCGGGTAACCGTGACCGGCGCTCGAACATCAACCCCGCCGATGCCGATTCATATACGGCTTCTCTTTTCGGGCCAGACGGGTTTTTCGACTACTACAGCTACGGAACCTACGGCACCGCCAAAGCTGCTGATTACAACTGGCAGGACAAGGCCTTTCAGAAGGGCAGCATCAACCAGATGGATCTGCAGTTGAACGGGGGCAGCGAAAAAACCCAGTTTTACATCTCGGGCCAATATCTTAGTCAAAACGGCACCCTCATCGCAAACTCACTGGAGCGCCTTTCAGGGCGCCTAAACCTCGACCATCAAGCCAACAAATGGCTTTCGGTGGGCTTGAATATGAGCTTGGCCCGCACGCTCAACAAGCGCCTTCCCGGCGACAACGCCTTCTCGAACCCACTGCAAATCTCGGCCATCAGCCCGATTACGCCGTTTGAGGATCCTGCGACTGGTCTGCCCGCCGGTACTCCCCCCGGCGAAATCAACATTCCGCTATATTACAACCCGATCATTAGCATCAACTACGCCCGCTATGCCCAGGTGGGTTACCGGAACCTGTTGCAGGGGTACGCGCAGTTGAACCTGCTGACCGGCCTACGCTTCCGGAGTGAGTTGGGTGTCGACATCCTCAATCAGCAGGAAGAAGGGTACTTTGGTAGCCAGACCGTGCGCAACCAAACCCGCGCGGCGCGTGGCATCGGTCAGAACTTTTACACGGGCGTTCTCAACTACAACACCAACAATTTCTTCAGCTACGACCGGGCCTTTGGGGTACACACCCTCAACGCCACCCTGGGAATGTCGTACCAGCAGTCGCAGACGAAGTTTAATTTTGTCGAAGGCACTCAGTTCCCCTCGGATGCCTACCAGCGCATCGCCAGCGCCGCCACCAAGTCAGACGGAAGTTCCTCGGAAACCAACTTTCGCTTCCTCTCGTACTTCCTGCGGGCCAACTATAAATTTGCCAACAAATACCTGCTTTCTCTCAGCGGGCGTGTCGACGGATCCTCGCGCTTTGGGAGCAACTCCCGCTATGGTTTCTTTCCTGCCGCTTCGGCGGGTTGGGTGCTGACTGAGGAAGGCTTCCTGCGTGAAAACCGGTTCGTGAGTTTCCTCAAAGTGCGCGCCAGCTACGGGCTGACGGGCAACGCCGAAATCGGCAACTTCCCCCAACTGGGCCTCTTCCAGGGAGATGCGGGCTACGTGGGGGCCGCCGGGCAACGCCCCTCGCAGATTGGCAACCCCGACCTGAAGTGGGAAACAACTACCCAGGCCGACATCGGCATCGACTTTGGCTTGTTCAACAACCGCGTCAGCGGCGAGGTGGATTACTACATCAAGAAAACCACCGGGTTGTTGCTCAACGTGCAAATTCCGTCCACGACGGGCTTCGCCACGCAAACCCGTAATGTGGGTGAGTTGGAAAACAAGGGTCTTGAATTCGTGCTGAATACGCAGAACGTGGTGGGCAAATTCACCTGGAGCACCTCGCTCAACCTGGCCGCCAACCGCAACAAGATCGTCAACATCAACAAGCAGGTAATCGACGCCGGGCTTAGTGCCCTCACCAACCAGGCCCGCGAAGGGCAATCCATCGGGGTGTGGTGGGCACCCGAGTACGCAGGGGTGGATCCGGCGAACGGCAATGCGCTTTGGTACAAGAACACCACCAACACCGACGGCTCGTTCGACCGCACCACCACCAGCGTGTACAACGAAGCCCAGCGCGTGGTGGTGGGCAACCCAAATCCGAAACTGGTCGGGGGGATCACCAATACCTTTAGCTTCGCTGGTTTCGACCTGAGCGTGTTCTTCAACGGTGTATCGGGCAATAATCTGAGTTTCTTCGGCGTGGGGCAATATTCGTCGGGCAACGGGATTTACGAAGACAACCAGACTATTGATCAGCTTCAGGCCTGGACGAAGGAAAACCCGAACACCGATGTACCAGAAGCCCGCTACCTCCAGCGCAACGGCAACCAGGCCTCGAGCCGGTACATCTACGACGGCTCCTACCTGCGCCTGCGCACGGTAACCTTCGGGTACAACTTCCCAAAAGTATTGGTCAACCGATTGAAAATGGAAAAGTTGCGGGTGTACGTGTCAGGCATGAACCTGCTCACGTTTACCAAATACAAAGGCTGGGACCCCGAAGTGAATTCGGATGATTTTACCGGCAACATTGCCCAGGGCAATGACTTTTACAGTCCGCCCCAACCCCGCACGATATTGGTTGGCCTCAACATCGGGTTCTAATCTTCCACTTTAATTTCACCGGGTTACGTCCCGAACCAATTTTAGCTGACCATGAATCGAACCACTTTCAAATCCTCCCTGCTGATTGCTGCAACAATCGCGGTACTGACGGGCTGCGGAGATCGCCTAAACGTGCTTCCTACGCAAACCATCGACGAGCAGAACGCCCTCAATACTTCCAACGACGTGGCCGTAACCCTCATCGGGGCTTACGATGGCGTGCAGAGTGGCGACGTGCTCGGCGGTGCATTCCAGTACATTCCCGACCTGCTCGGCGACAACGCCGAGGTACGCTTCGGTGGCACCTTTGGCTCCCACCAGGAAATCTGGAATAAGACCATCGCCAAAAACAACACCCAGGTAGCCGCTACCTGGATCGTCAGCTACAACGCCATCAATCGCGTGAACAACGTGCTTTCGGCCATCGACAAAGTGGATGCCGCCAGCAAAGCCCGGATCGAAGGCGAAGCCCGCTTTCTGCGGGGTTTTGTGTACTTCGAGTTGGTAAAACTCTACGCCAAAGCCTGGGGCAACGGTGATAACGCCACCAACCCCGGCGTACCCCTCGTGCTGACCCCTACCCGCGTGGTGGATGCCAGCAGCAACGTGAAACGCAACAGCGTGGCCGAAGTGTACACGCAAGTGATCGACGACCTCACAAAAGCTGAATCGCTTTTGCCCGCTTCCAACGGCTACTACGCCACCAAATCGGCAGCGGCTGCAGTGCTCTCGCGGGTGTACCTAATGCAACTCAACTACGCCGGTGCCCGCGACGCCGCCAACCGGGTTATTATGGCCAACCGGTACAAATTGACCGACACCTACAAAGAGAACTTCAACACGTTCCTCAACTACGGCGGGGCGGACCCATCGGAGACAATTTTCAGTATCCAGGTCAATCAGCAGGACGGAGGGAGTTCGCTCAACACGTTCTACGGCGTCACCATCGGCAGCGTACCGGGAACGGCCGGCCGGGGCGACGTTCGCATCCAGACCAAGCACACGTCTTCGTACGAAGCAGGCGACGACCGGGGTACTTTCTTCACCCGCGTGGGTAGCAACGTGTACAGCCTGAAATTCGTAGACCGCTACGGAAACGTACCGCTCATTCGCCTGGCCGAAATGTACCTCACCCGCGCTGAGGCTAACTTCCGACTCACTACCACGACGGGTGCCGCGCCGCTGGCCGACATCAACCTGATTCGGGCCCGTGCCCTGCTCCCGCCCCTGACGACCCTGACCCTCGACATCGCAGCGATTTTGAAGGAGCGCAAACTTGAATTGATGTTTGAAGGCCACCTCCTCCCCGACCTGAAGCGCACCCGGCGCTCGGTCGGTTCGCTGGCCTGGAGCGCCGATGCCCTCGTGCTGCCCATCCCCCAGCGCGAAATCGACGCCAATCCCAACCTGACCCAAAATCCGGGCTATTGATTCTTGCTGAATTAAGAATCAAAAAAGGCTCCCCCCGAATATTCGGGGGGAGCCTTTTTTGATAATGGTACAAACCCTCAGGCCAATGCCTGCTGCATCAGCAATTGCTCCACCTGCGGAGCCAGTTGGCGCGTGTACAAGTACCCAACCCGGAATATCTCACGGGCCTTTTTAACATCAAGCACGGTGTAATTTTTTAACTCCGGCGGTTCGATCAACAGGTGATACTTCGCAAATTGTTGCTGTGAACTCTTGTTGATGGCCAGGTACAGGCTCCGCTCCATCACGGATTTGATCGACGTGATGGGCCGCTCGGTGATGCCAAACGGGTTGACGTGGCTCCCCACAAACAGGTCGCAACAGTCTTCGAGGGGATCGAGGGGCATATTGTTGAGTACGCCGCCGTCGACGTACAGCCGTTTTTGGTACAAAATCGGCTCGAAAATCCCGGGCAAACAGCACGAAGCCATTAGCGGACGGATGAGCGAACCACTGTTGAAGTAAACGGTTTGGCCACCCATCAAATCCGTGGCGGCGATGGTCATCGGGATTTTGAGGCTTTCAAATGAATCGTCGGGGAGGTACTTGCGGTACAACGCTTCGAGTCGGTCTAGTTTCAAAAAACCCATCCGGTTGAAAGCCGGGCGCATAAACCGCATCAGGTTGGTCGTTTGCAGAATATCCAGAACCTCATCGGGCGTGTACCCGGCGGAGGTCATGGCCCCGGCAATTGCCCCGGCGCTGGTTCCCGCGATGCGGGTGGGTCGCAAGCCCATTTCGTCAAGGGCTTTCAACACCCCCAGGTGGGCAATACCCCGCGCACCCCCACCAGAAAGTATAAAACCAATGTTCATGTTCAGAAATAGATAACGGATGTAACCCAAGCCAAAGAAGCCCCGTCATTGCGAGCGGACGCCGCAATGACGGGTTTTTACGCTTTCAAAAGACTTCCCACAAAAAACGCCAATTTTGGGTCGATGTTTCAACCGAATCCTAAATGCACCTGCACATTATCGACGCTGGTCACTTCAAACTCGACGGCGGAGCCATGTTTGGAGTCGTGCCCAAAGTATTATGGCAAAAATTAAGCCCCGCCGATGATGCCAACCACATTTCGCTGGCCATGCGTTGCCTGCTCATCGAAGACCGCGACCGGCTCCTACTGATTGATTGCGGCATGGGCGACAAACAGGATGCGCGCTGGCAGGGATTTTACCACCGCCACGGTGAGGGCAATCTACTCGATTCCATTCAAAAAGCCGGTTTTTCGCCCACCGACATCACCGATGTACTTCCCTCCCACCTCCATTTTGACCACGTCGGCGGTGCGGTGCAGTGGAACTCCCGGCGCGACGGGTACGAACTTACGTTTCCGAATGCCCGCTACTGGGCGCACCCCGACCATTGGGCCTGGGCTATGCAACCCAACGCCCGCGAAAAGCCGACGTTTTTATCCGAAAATCTATTGCCGATTCAGGAAAGCGGGCATTTGCATTTTTTGGAGGAAGAAAATGATACTTCAACTCATTATCAACCGCGCGGCGGACCGCTTTCCATTTTCAACCGCGCGGCGGACCGCTTTCCATTTTCAACTTCCCTCGAACTCCTCACCGCCGATGGCCACACGGAAAAAATGCTTTTGCCCAAACTACACCTGGGCGATAAAACGGTGGTGTTCGCCGCCGATCTGATCCCGACAACGGCCCACGTTCCCATCAATTACATCATGAGTTACGACGTAAGGCCCCTGCAAACGATGGACGAAAAAGCGCGTTTTTTGCGGCAAGCGGCAGAAAATGAGTGGATTCTAATCTCCGATCACGACCCGATTCACGAGGCGTACACGGTACAGGCGACCGAGCGGGGGGTTCGGGTAAAGGATACCGGACCGTTAAAGGCATTTTTGTAAACGCTAAAGAGTGATTTCAAAAAACTCCTCCCTGGTTTCGGTCACGTCGATGTACGTAATCGAACTCCTTGCGTCGCCAAAAGTAGTAATATCGCTGATCGGGGTGTGGCCAACCACCTGATGATAGCCCGGCAGGTAGTCGTCGCGGGTTTCGGCGCGGTCCGCCCAGGTGGGTCCACTGAACGAGTCGTACCCGCCGCGAACCGGACCCACTTCAAAAAGTATATGCTGGCGTTTGGGGTCGGCGTGCAGGTGATTTAGCTGGTCGGCAAGGCGATCGTCCGGGCCGTTGGGCAACACGCGCCGGGCCTGGGCATCGGCCAGCCAGGCCCCGGATACGCCCGCGTGGGTGAAGAGGTAGTTTCCCTCCTGGTGCGCCACGGCAAACAAATCCTGATTTTTTTTGAAGAGCACCGTCAATTGTCGCTGGGCTTCGGGCCGGAACCCGGAACAGCGATACCGAGGAAAATGCAGGTACTGCGCGTCGTGGTTACCCAACAGCAGGCTCACCCGGTTGGGCTGCTGTTTTTTGAGCCGGATAATCTTTTTCAGATTTTCATAAATGTGCGCATTGTCGTACACGTAACTATCGGTGTAGTCGCCAATAAAAATCACCTGGTCGTAGTCATTTACGTTGACTTGTTGCCAGAGTACACGGCCGTGCAGGTCGCCGATGGCCAGGATGCGCATGAGTTGGGGATGGGTAACCAAGTTAACGAATTCGTGCATAAAAAGTCAGTCGCAGCCGGTTGTTTGTCAATTCTTCCAGGCCAATTGCTTACCAATACCGAGCAGAAATAACCTTTATTCGCTCAATTTCTCTACGGTTGACTAAGACATGGTTCTCAGTTGAATCGATTGGATTGATAACGTACTACGAATACTTTTGCACACTTTCGCTTTTCAACCCAGTTCATGTGGCGTTTAGTTAACCCGTGCAGTGGCACAGTCCTTTATGGGACACTCACAAAATGATTGGCGGTAAGAAACCGGGTAAGGGTTATCGCCAACGGCAACTAAAGGGCGGGCGACAAGACTATCTTCCGGTGAACGTATAGTTTGGCATTGCCTGGTAGAACCTGAGAAATTTTATATTCTTATGGCCAACGGTTTAGCAACCGCGAGGTAAAACCGAAAGCGTGCTTCGCGTATTGGTAATCTTGACGAGTAGATGGCGACAATGAATGGAACAAAATACTGAAAATTCCTCAGGCTAAGACGTAGGTCTTACGTAGAGTCGTCAGGAGCGAATAACGCCTTCAGAATGGGTTAGCCCGGAGCCCTGTTGACTTCTTTTATACCACCACCGGTGTAGCATTGTCTGGTTTTCACTTTTACAACGATTATGGCAATGGTTGACACGTTGAGTTGTATCCTGGTAGACGACGACCCGATTTCACTCGAGATTCTGGAGTCTTTGGTAGAAAAAACAGACTTTCTACAGTTAGTGGGGGTTTACAACAATGCGCTGGAAGCAGCTCAGGTATTGCATGATCAATCCGTGGATTTATTGATTCTGGATATAGAAATGCCCGGAATGACCGGCCTTCAACTCATCGAAACGTTGGAAACCAACCCCCAGATAATCCTGGTAAGTGCGAGGTCTGAATATGCACTGGAGGCTTTCGCGTACGACGTGACGGATTTTCTTCTGAAACCGATCGAGAGTTATACTCGTTTTTTAAAAGCCGCACTGAAGGCCCGGCGAAACCACCAACGGAACGCCACCCCTCCCGTTTCCGGGTCAGATACGCTTTTTATCAAAGTTGATTCGATGCTGGTAAATTTTGATCTGAAAGAAATCAGGTGGATTGAGGCGTACGGCGATTACGTGAAAATCCATACGGAATCTAAATCATACACCGTTCACGCCACGCTTAAAACGGTGGAAGACTCCTTACCGCCTCAGGAATTTGTTCGGATTCACCGCTCCTTTCTGGTCAGGATCGACCAGATCAAGAACATTGACTCCAACAATTTACAGGTTGGTCAGGAGGTTTTACCCATTAGTAACAGTTACCGTCCGGCCCTGTTTGAACGCATACGTACCCTCTAACCGGTCGGGTAGCTGCCCGGCTGATAGGTTCAAAGAATACCGGATTCCTGTTCTTTCGTGGCTCCGTCCCGATCAGAACACAGTCACTACAAATCCGGTCAGCGTATTCTTTTGTGAAGCAGTAGTAGATTTAACGATAACCGCTGAAGATTTTTTGTAGCACTGATAGTAGCCCAGCGTGCTCTTCACGTAGTTAACCGGTTCTTTACCCCGGCAGTACCCAAACCGCACAACGACATCTTTGTAATAGCCCGGCTTCGACTTTTTTAATAGCATAATCGCCACATTGCCCTCCCACTTCAGAGGATCGAGGTTGTACTTAACGGCCAGGCGCTGGGCATCCTGCACGTGACCCATACCGGCGTTGTATGATGCCAGTACGAACTTAATGAGTTCAGCTTCATCCTTGATGCTAAGCCGCCATTTTTTTTCAAGCCATTTTAAGTAACCAATGCCAGCTTTCAAATTGGGTTCCGGCGTAGTAAGTTGGTGGTCGTCTACACCGAAGTCCCGGGCGGTGGCGGGCATGAGTTGCATCAGGCCCACAGCTCCGGCCCCCGAGCGGGCCACCGGGTTAAACCCGGATTCCTGGTACATCAGAGCTGCCAGCAGTTGCCATTCCCAATTGATTTTCCGGGCATACCGCCGAATCAATGGATCATAGCACGATATCTGACCTTTCTTCACTTTCGTCGTTCGAAGCTTTGTCACCTGTTGGCCGATGCGTTTAGAAGGCGTGTATTTTTTAACAATTCGCTTATAATCCGGAGTTTCCTGACGCTTATTCAGCCAAATATTTACGTCCTCCAGCAAGCCATCAGCATGTTGATATACAGCCCATTGTCCGGCTGCGAGAACGGCGGTTTCAGATTCTCCCGGCAGTAAAGACCGTTTGGGTTTCACTAATTGTTGGGTGTAAGCAATTGAATTGAGTTTCGCGTAGCTGGTTGGCCGGTCTCCGATGGCCAGGTCGCCAAACCCGGCGTTGAGGCCGTCGAGCAGGTGATCTGAATTCTGAATTAACTTCAGGTGAAGCTTGATCCCCTTGTCTTTGGCGAAGAGTTTTAACAGTTCGTACGACATATTACGGCCCCCCTCAGTGATGGAGGGTGTATTTAGGCCAACAATCGCTAATACGGTCAGTTCTTTCTTTTGCAAAGGAAACCGGTACAGGACGGGCATAACCTCCCTGGGGCGTGCCGCTTTTGAATGCCGGGAATACAGAACGGAATCAAAGGCACTACCGAGATGAAGTTTGTGGTACTGATAAACCAGGAAAAGGGGTAGGACAATTAAAAAGAAGATGGATTTAGATTCGTGAGCCGATAATCCTTTTTTTGTATCATTACTCGCTGATGACATACTATAGAATAGGAATCGTTTAATTGAACCAGAACTATTTTCTGTGTCAAATTTACCATCATTGCCGGGGGCAAGCCATTGAAGTTCGTTGAAGTGTTGGATTCTGGCGGTGGATTGTCCATTTTACCAGTTGAGTGAAACCAATCAATTGACAAATTGAAATCTTTTACGTTTAAATAACTCCGTTATTAATATATTGTAATAACAGACAATTATTTACATAAATCTAAAAAATGAGATGAACATGATTTTTCCTATATCGAAACATTTAACTATTCCGCTATTTAGCGATTTCAACAGCCCGTTGCTGATAGTAAATAGGGTTGAATAAGGCATTTGGCCCCGTATTGGTCTTCATTTACCGGAGCCGGTTGGAGTATATGATAACTATAACACTCATTCTCTAACACAGCGGCTCAGTTAAGTTGGAGCCATTTTTACTCTCAACATCACTGGTGAAGAGCCTCGGCAATGTTCGAATCGCTCTGGATTAGAAGTTGACTACCACGGCAGTGAGGAAAATC
>JAJAZB010000041.1 GCA_026785975.1 Cytophagaceae bacterium
CCCCAACCCGCCGGGGGCGTTTTTGGGGGGTCACAAAAACTGTTTAATTCACCTCACAAACCCCCCCCCCCCTCCTCCGGGGGGGCCGCTTTTTGTTTCATGCCAAGTTACCTTTGGCAAAGTTTTAAAACTTTGCCAAAGGTTCTGGCGGCTCAGGATTTCAAAACCCCACATTCACCCTAACCCCCGGATACACCTTTTTAAACGCGCCGTGCCAGTACAATTCGGGCTCGATTTTGCTCCATTTGAAAATATTGACCGTACCCGCCAACCGAAAGGTAGCCTTCTCGAAATAATCGCCGTTGCGGCGAATCAGGTAGCCCAGCGTCACGCCGCCCATGTTCACGCGGTTATGGGTTTTGTCCCAGGGTTTGAAGAATAAAATTCCGGCGTTCAGAAACGAATTGCGCACGATGCGCGACGGGCCGTCGGGTTGATTTTGGAAGAAAAAGTACTCGTGCCAACCCAACCGTGCCCCCAACCGCCCAATGCCGGGAAACAGGGCCAGATCGCCAATCAGCGCCGTGTAAAGCTGATTGCGCACGACGCCCACGCCCACGCCCGGCGAAATCCCCAGCGAGAGTTCATTGAATCCGCCCACCCGCCAGCGGTGACGTAGCACCGGGTCGGGTGTGTAGGTGGAGCGGTAGCGCGGCTGGAACAAATCGTGGCTCGTGTAGGCCCGGGCCTCCTGAATCGCTTTGTCGATTTCGCCATTCAGACCCTGCCGGGCAATCGTTTCGATGTCTTCCACCCGATTGAGGAGAAAGTAAAACCGCAGGTTGAGCGGCAACTCAAACGCCGGTTTCGTCGTGCGCGAGGCGGGTTCGAGGCGTTTTTCAATCACCAGGGTATCCTGCATGGTTTTAAGTTGCACCGGTTCTTCGCCGTTGCGGAACTGGTAGGTTTCCGTTGGGGCGGGAAACGCCGTGACGCGCACCGTCCGTTGTCCCTGCGGGTCCAGGCTGTAAAGCACTCGTCGGGCATCGGTGCGCGTGCCGGTGGAATCCCGCCAGAGTCGCAAATCGCCCACGAACAGCCGAAGGAGCGAATCGAGGTTGCGGTTGGCGGCCAGTTCGGGCCAGTTGTTGAAAACGACAATCAGTCGGTTGCGGTTGGGCAACGCAATCTGCACCTGACTCCGGCGGGGTACGCCGAATTCTTTGATGGGCTCGCGGAGGGTGTTTTGGGCAAGGGCGTTCCCGGCGAAGCCCGTCAGCAGGCTCGCTAAAAGAAGTACTCGGTTCATGATTGAAATTACTGGTTAGCTTTTGTGGAAAGAATTAAGGGGCGATGCAATTCGGAGCGATTGGCCTCCGGCGGCGCCGGAATGCTGATGAATACGCGCACGAAGCCTTCCTCGCGGTGCAGTTTGGGCCGGGCTTCTTCCTCGGCCATGATTTCGTTGGCGTGTACCACCCGGAAGCGGGATTGAGATCTGGTTTTCACCGTTCGGGTAGCAACCGTGGGTGGGGGTGGCGTTGGGTTTACAAGTGGGTTTTCATCCAAAATCACCGGCTGTGGTTCTACCGGTCGTGCCGCTACGTTCGCCAGCGAGGACATCAATTCGGTCGGCTCAGGCGTTGGGGCTACGCGCTCCGTGTTTTGTTTGGGTTGGGAAAACTGGGTTGCTAACTTTGATTTAGCTGCCGATTCCGGTCTTTGTGCCACAGGCCGGGGTGCCGGGATAATGACTACGGCTATAAATTTTTCATCGTTCGTTGGAATTGGTTTTCTGGTCATGTTTTGCCCAGCAATCCCCCGGGGCTTTTTTTCAACGGAAAAATCACTCCACCAACCAGACCCGAGCACCATCAGGAGCAAGGCAACCGCCGCCGCTACCCACCAGTTTTTGACTCGTCGTCGGGGCCGCAATTCGGCGTCCAACGCCCGCCAGAGGGCATCGGCATCGAAGGTTAGGCCGGGGCCGGGCGGAGGTGCGTCGGCCCGAGCGTCGAGGTTTTTTCGTAACAACTCATCCATTTCGTCGTGCATGGTCGTAGCCTGATTTTTTGAGCATTTTCTGCAAAAGCGTTCGTGCTTTGTTCAATTGTGATTTTGACGTTCCCTCGCTGATGCCTAACTGCGTGGCGATTTCGGCGTGGGAATAGCCTTCGAGGGCAAACAAGTTGAATACCGTCCGATAGCCCGTGGGCAAGCGCAGCACCAACCCGAAAAGCGCTTCGGCATCGAAATCCACGTCGGGTGCCGTGGCTGGGTTAGGCGTAGTCTCGGCTTCTTCCAACGATACCCATACCGTGCGTCGCTGGCGCAAAAACATCAGCGCCTCGTTGACCATAATCTGCTTCAGGTAGGGTTCCAGGGTGTTTTCGCCCCGGTACTCCACGCGTTGAATGGTTTTGAAAAATTTCAAAAAGCCATTCATCAGCACCTCGCGGGCATCTTCTTCCTGCCGAACGTAGCGCAGGCAGAGCCGAAACATCCGGTTGACGAACCGATCGTACACACGCTTCTGGGCGAAGGCATTATTTTTTTGTAATTCGCCGAGGAGCTGGTTTTCCATGCGGTCAGCCGGTGGTTGAGGGAGGGTTCTATTTGTAAATATGCCGCTCGCGGCGGGAAGGTTGCCTGAGGTTTCAACTATTTTTCGGGGAGGTGTCTCCCGCGTAACCCCCAACCCCCTGAAGGGGGC
>JAJAZB010000042.1 GCA_026785975.1 Cytophagaceae bacterium
ATGTCCGTTCACGAAAAATGCAGAAAAATTCGCAAATCTAAAAGCTGATTTCCCATTCGTATGTTTGCCGCATGAAATCCCCCCTCATCGCCCCATCCCTCCTCGCCGCCGACTTCGCTAATCTCCAGCGCGACGTTGAACTCGTCAACCGCTCCCAGGCCGACTGGCTGCATTTCGACGTGATGGATGGGCGTTTCGTGCCCAACATCTCCTTTGGCATTCCCCTGGCCGAGGCCGTAACCCGCCACCTGACCAAGCCGCTCGACGTCCACCTGATGATTGTACAACCAGAAAAGTACCTGAAAGCCTTCGCCGATGCCGGGGCATCGCACCTGCACGTCCATTGGGAAGCCTGCCCGAATTTGCACCGCACGATTCAGCAAATCAAGGAGTTGGGTTGCAAAGCCGGGGTCGCGCTCAATCCGCATACGCCCGTTTCGTTATTGGAGGATATTCTTGGGGAGGTTGATATCGTGTTGCTGATGTCAGTCAATCCCGGTTTTGGCGGGCAGAAATTCATTGAACACACCTACGAAAAAGTGCGGAAACTCCGGGCGATGAGCGATTCGGTGCTGATTGAAATCGACGGCGGCATCAACTTGGAAAATGCCCCCCGTTTGCTTGAAGCCGGGGCGGATGTGCTGGTCGCGGGTAATTTTGTGTTTTCGGCGGCGAACCCGGAGGCGGTTATTGCGGCGTTGAAGAACCTGAAGTAATCAGAAGCCTGCCAGGTTTACTGAGCAGTATATTTTTTCAATTACACAGTTTGTCATCCTGAGCTTGTCGAAGGACCTCGTCAGGGCCTTCCAGTAAAGTCTGAAAATAACCAGCGTTCCTGCTACCCCTGACCAGGTCCTTCGACAAGCTCAGGATGACAAAGCAGTTTCATAATTATTAGAAACCCCTACTTCACCGTATACCGCACACCCAGGAATCCCCGGATGCCCTGGTTGGGGGCAAACACGTAATTCGGGTCGAAGGTGAGGCCGTAGGGGTTTTCGAACGTCCGCACCACCTGCCCATTCTGATCGTAGGTCAGCCGTTTGTCGAAGGGGTCATTGGCGCGGGCAATGCTATTCGCCGGTGGGGTGAAATTCAGGAGATTTTTGATGCCGCCGTACACCTCGAAGCCGTTGTCAAAGCGCTTGGTCAACTGAATGTTTTGAATGCTCCAGGTCGGCGAGTACTTGGCCCGAGGGTCATCCGGCCCGAGCACCGGGAGCCGCATGGGGCCGTACAGGTTGCCGGTGTAATCGACGGAAAAGCCCTTGCTGAAGGTGTACGTGGCACTCCAGGTGCCCGTCACCCGTTCGGTCAACACTTGCCGGGTGCGCACGTCCCGGCCATTGTCGTCCGGTTCAACTTTGTACACGTCCATCACCGTGATGCCGGTGACCACTTTCAGCGGGAACGTGAAATTTGCGTCCAGGTTCAGACTAAAACCCTTCGAGATTGAATAGCCGTTGAGGTTGGCAAAGAAGATTTTGTTGGGATCCGTGTCGTAATCGGGCAGGATGCGGTTTGTGAAATACGTGTAAAACACCGACGCATCGATGCCCAGAAAGCCCTTGCCAAACGTGAGTTGTTTGGTGTAATTGACGTTGGCGTTCCAACTCCGCTCGGGTTTCAGGGCTTCCTGCACGATGACCTCCCGCGCCCCCGTCAGGGCCGCGTGGTCTTCGGTAAACAGGTTGACCACCCGGTAGCCCGTACCGGCATTGAACCGCACAATGTCGGATTTAGTCGGCGACCATTTGTACGAAAAACGGGGCGTCAGAATACTGCCGTGCCGCGAGTTGTAGTCGTAGCGTAGCCCAAGCAGCAATTTGTGTTGAGGGTTGAAGGTAAATTCGGGTTGAACAAAAACGCCCGGCAGGAAAATCCGGTCGGGGCGATTGGTCGGATTCAGCGAGTCGGACGAGCGGGTCGCGGGCGTGTTGTCGTCGTAAAACGTGTACCGCATCGGCGTCCCGACCAGTAGCGTAACCGTGGGACTCAGGGTTTTATCCCACAACAATTGCCCGAAGAAAATCCGTTGCGTGGCCAGGTACGGGGTGGTGCCGTAGTACGAATCCTGCTGGTGGCTGTTGAACGACGCGTTGAACATAATTTTCTCCGCCACCGGCAACTGGTAGGTACCGAGTAACTCTACCCGTTTGGTGTAAATGCTCTCGGCGTAGAGGTCGTCACCGCCGCGAAAACGGGGCGTCCAGCCGGTTTGCCCACCCCAGCGATCTTCGTAATAATACCGGGCGGCCAGGCTGGCCTGTCGGTTTTCCTTTCGTTCAAACTGCCATTTGTTGAAAATCGAAATGCGGTGTTGCAGGGTGATGTCGGTAAAACCGTCGCCGTTTTTGTCGAAAGGCCGTTGGTAGTTGAAGTAGTTGAGGCCCGTGAGGGAAGTGGCCTTGCCCAGTCGGAATTTCACCCCCAAATCCACGTTGAGTTCCTGCCAGGTGGTGCTGAAAACGTCCGCCGTCAGTAACGGCGCTTTTGCCGGATTTTTAGTAATGATATTGATCAACCCCGCCACCGCCTCGGAGCCGTAGAGCGTGGAGGCGGGGCCTTTCACAATTTCCACGCGTTCGACCAAACTATTGGGAATCCCCGACAGCCCGTACACCGTCGAGAGGGAACTCACGATGGGCATTCCATCAATGAGGACCATCGTGTACGGCCCTTCCAAGCCGTTGATGTGAATGTCGCCCGTGTTGCACACGTTGCAATTCAACTGGGGTCGCACACCGTTGATATTTTGGAGGGCTTCGTAGATGTTGGGCGTGGGGTTTTTCTGGAAAAACTTCGGCGTATAAATCTCCACCGGCACGGCACTTTCGAGCTTGGAAACCTCGCGCATCGTGCCCGTCACCACGACATCCTGCAAGGTATTGGCCGATTCGCGCAGCACGACCGGGAGTTTAATAATTTGGCCGGGCGTAAGGGTAACCGTTTTTTGAAACGCCTCGTAACCCACCTGCGACACGATAAACTGGTAACGACCCGCCGGAATTCCGGTCAGTTGGAACGTCCCGGATGAGTCGGTGAGCACGCCGAATCTGGTGTTTTTCAGCCCGACCGTGGCGAATTCAAGGGGCTTGTTGTTGGATAAAACCCGCCCTTCGATGCGGGCATTTTGTGCTTGGGCTGTTCCACTCAGAACCCAAAGTCCACAAAGTATGTAAAGAAAAATTTTCATTTCGTTGTTCAAAAGGAAAGACGGACAAAAGAGAAATCGCCGCTTTAGGGGCGGATGCGCTGTCGGCTACCGCGAAGTATGCGTGTAAGTGGGTTGGTGCTGGAACACCAACGCCTGACAACGGCTATAAAACTTTAGGAAACAACGAAAGAAACCGGGGGTCCCCGGTGGGCGAAGCAGCGAAAGGGCTGGAGTGCCGGAAAGGAAAGTGAAATGAAAACCGGCCTGAAAGAAGGCGAAACTACGACTTGAAAATCAATAAGTTGGGGGGATTCCCCGACAAACGCGCCATTGGCCAGCGCATCGAGCAAAAGCAACTCGTTGGCGGTGTGGTTGTTAGTTTGAAGTGGACCTTTTCCATCCGGCCAAAACGGGTGCGCGTGGGTGATGATGCGTCCATCGGGCAGGCGGTGCGCGTGGCGGAACACGACAAGATTGACCTGCATCAACGCGAAAAGCGTGAAGAGGAGCCAGGCAAGGCTTTGTCGGGTTGACCGGTTGGAAAGCATAACACCGTAAACTTACGAGGTTTTAGACAACTCTAAATTTTATTGTGCCTTTTTTTAATTGTAGGACGGTCCGCCGCGCGGGTGAGGCTCCAAGCACCTTGAGCGAAAGTCCTAAATTGACCAAACGACCGGGTAAGCCGGTTAGAAATAAATCAGAAAAGCACTACTTGTGGTATATCAAAAAAAGATACCGACATGGTAAGTGTTTCACTTAAAATAGACGAAGCCATTCTCAGCCAGACGAATGAGTTGGTCAAATTTACCCGGCAATCGAGGAATTCATACTTCAATGAAGCCATCGCGCACTACAACCAACTTCAAAAACGGGCCAAATTGGCTGAACAGCTAAAACGGGAGGCCGCCTTGGTGCGGGCTTCCTCAGAAGAAGTTTTGAAAGAGATGGAAGCCCTCGAAAACGACTATGACTATTAACCGCTGGGAGATCTGGCTTGCCAATCTGGATCCTTCGTTTGGTACAGAGGCAGGCAAGCGACGCCCGGTTCTGGTCATTCAGTCGGATTTGCTCAACCCCCACCACGTCTCAACAGCGGTGTTGCCCATCACCACCAACGTCGTCGAAGAGGCAAGTTTGCTCCGCTACAACCTTGACGCGCTGGCCACCGAATCCGGTTTGACGCGCTCTTCCGACGTGTTGATTGACCAAATCCGTACCGTAGACAACCGGCGGTTTTTACGAAAACTCGGGGAAATTCGCTCCGTTTCCGCTCAACAACGAATTGAGGAGCAACTGAAGACTCTCCTCGATTTATTGTAAAAAAAGAGGCTTCAGTTCTCGATGAAATGTACTTCTTAAAACTTCCCACTTGCCGTAGTCAACCCACCTTTCTGGCTGTTGACCTCGATGTTCCAGGTACTCGGATTGCCCTTCACAAGCCAGCGTACCTTCACGTAACCCATGCCGGGAATATTGGCGACTTCGATGGATTGAGGCGTTAGCTTTTGCTCCCGGTAACTCTCAAAGGCCGGTTGCCCGCCGAAGCCAAATCCGGCCCCGTCGGGGTTAGTCATGACCAACCCGGCGGCTACGTTGGCATCTTTCAACGTGACGTAATCGGGGGCATTGACCTTGTTTTTTACGTCAAAAGCCGAGTGCGTCGGAATGACCCGCGCATTGGAAACCGTGGCCGTGACTTCGCTGAAACCACCGCCCATGTCGCGCTTGACGACATCATGCACTTCGATTTTGGGCGTGTGGTAGGCGTGGAAAATCGTAAAACTGGCGTTGCGGTGACCATCGGTTTCGAGCATGAAACCGGGGTTATTGCGCAGGTAATTCTTCTTGAAACCGCCCACCTCGATGTCGCCGTACTGCGGATGTTTGAAGGGTTTCCAGTCGACGAAGGCATCGCCGTGCAGCAGCAGGCGGTCGAAATCGTAGGGTTCCGGGTTGGTCCCCGACCGGGCGGCGGTGTTGTCAGAATCTTTTTTATTGAAATACTGGTACGAATTCCAGAGTTCGTTTGAAAACGTGAAAATGCCCCGGCTCAGCGCAAACCAGTCGATTTCGCCCCCGTACACGGTGTATAAAATCTTGTGAATAGCCCCGTACTGGTAGCTGGGAACTATTTTTTCGCCGGTTTGACCGATGAAATCGTACACGCGCACGTCAGCCGGTTCGTAATATTGGTCATCTTCGGCGGCCCCCGGCCCGCGCAGAAACATCCCGGCGGTGTTGTGGTAACTCTGCGCCCCGGCGATGTTGGGGTGGCTCATCACAAACTGCATGACGTTACGGTTTTCTGCAAAACTGAACGGGTATTTGTAGGCCCCGCCCTGGATGTAGTCGGGTTGCCAGCCCCAGCCCCAGTCGCGGTTGGGGTCGTACACGCCGGGGCGGTCCTCGTTGACCAACCCGTCACCATCGTTGTCGAGTCCTTCGAGGCCCAGCATCTCGTACTCGCCGGGTTCGTCGGGGCGGGCGGGCAGTAGCATCCGGGGGTCATCCGGGTTCACTTTCATCCGACCGTTGGCCGATTTGCGGCGCATCATCGTCACTTCCCCGTCCCCGTCGATGTCGTCAAAACCATCCTCGTCGGTTTTCCCGTCGCCGTCGTCATCGAGCGGAAGCAGCCCCGAACGGGGCGAATTGGCGGTGTTGAGGTTATGAATAAAATCGTCCCGGGCGTCGGGGTTGATGGTGGGCGCGAAGTAAAACGCCTTGTCGCGCAGAATGTCCTGAACAAATTTACTCGTGGCGTGATTTTCGGTCAGGTACCAGGCGGCGTAAAGTGCCATTTCAGCCCCCTGCAACTCGTTGGAGTGGATGTTGCCATCGGTCCAGAACGCCGGTTTTTGCTTATCCGTTTTGCCCGATTTCAAATCGGTAACAGTCAGGACGTACATCTCCCGGCCCTGCGTCGATTTGCCCATGCTTTCAATCCGGGCCAGATCGGGGTAGGCTTTCACGATGCGTTGCATGATGTCGGTCAACCCCTTGTAATCGGAATACCGATTCCAGGAAATCTGGACTTTAGGATTGGGCGGGGTGCCCATCGCGCGGATGCCGATGGGGTCTTTGGGCGTAGTCGGTTTCTGTTGAGCGAAAGCCCTTGTCGCCACAGCCAGTATGGAAACGGCAACTAAACTCAGGAAAAACGCAAACGGGTATTGGTTATTTTTCATGGAATTCATCACAATTTAATGGTAGTTCGGGCGGTTCCTGCCGAAGGCGAAGCGGCTTCAAGGGTGACGTTGCCGGTACCACTCACCAGCCAGGTCAGTTGCACGACGCCATTGCCGGGGATCGTTTCGCGGAGCAACTGAACCGGACGACCCGTAATTATTTTCTGTCCGTTGCCCACCGTGAGCGACACCTTGATTTTGGGTAAATACCGCACCCGCTCGGCCAGTTCGGCTTGCGTGGGCAGCAATCCGCGATTGTGCAGATCGGCGGTGATGCGCGTCAAGCCCGCCGAAGCGACTTCCGTTTTCACATTCACCAGTTCGAGTTGGGGCATCGCGTTGGTCAGATTGACGATGAAATTCAACTGCTTATCGGCGGCTTCGGCGAGTAGGTTGGCGGGCGGATTAAGCCTGGCAAAAGGTACCAAACCACCCACCTCCGCTTTCTGAGCTGGAAAATCGGGGTGCGTAATTGGCTTCCAATCCATGAAAGCGGCGGTATTGTTTGTCGAGGCCCATTTCAAAAAGGTCACATCGTCCGAGCCTTCACCGGGTTTGGTATCGCCACCGCCGGGCAGGGCCGGGGGGACGCCAGGTTTGCCGGTTTTAGCCGTGTCCTTAGCCGCTTCGGTTTTGGGTGCATCGACGCGGGGAACCCACCAGCCGGGAGTACTGAAACTCAATTTGCCAAAATGAAAATACGCCCACTGCGGAAAATCACCGCGCTGGGCGGGTAGGGTGGGGGCGTCTTTCAACCCGGCGGCGAGGTAGAGTTTGCTGACCTGATCGTTGACAGCGACGTCTTTTTCGAGCCAGCCTTTGATGATGCGCGGCGTGGTTTTCGATTTGTCAAATTTGAAGGGTTCGGTCAGATTATTCGATGGGCCAAACGTCAGGATGGCGTACACGCTGGGCGTCGCGTAGAACCAGTCGATGAGCGCCCGGTTTTCAGTTTCAGAAACCGGAAATTCACCCGTTCCCGGCTTGAAGGGATCGTAGTCGTAGCTGAAGTTTTTATTCAGATTGATTCCGCCGGGACCGTCTTCGTTGTGCTGACCGTCTTTATCGTTGTCCACGCCTTCGGTGATCAGCCGGTAGCGGCCCTGTTCGCCTTTCGTCGGATCCGCTTTGACCAGCAAACGAGCGTCAGCTTTTGAAACCATGTATTGCCCCGTCGGGTCCTCGATCCGAACCGTTGTAATGAGGCCATCGCCGTTGAGATCCTCCGGCCCGTCCTCATCGACCCGCCCGTCGCGGTCGTCGTCGGTGGGCCGACCATTGCCGGAGCGTTCGTACTTCAAAGTTCCCGTCGCCTGGGCGTAGGCATCGGGATTGATCAAGGGCAGGATGTAAATCGTGTGGGCATCGAGCATTCGGGCCAGGCTGTCCCGACTTTGACCAGTCAACAATTTTTCCGCGAGTTGCAGAGCCAGTTCGGTACCGGCCAAGTGACTGCCTTCTACCCCCGCCACGATGGCCAGCGCGGGTTTTGAGGCCGAATTAGCCGACCCGGATTGGGTTCGACTCAGGGTCAACACCCAAACATCGTGACCGCCGGGGGATTTGGCGAGCGATTGCAGGGTAGCGGTCGATTTAAATTGGGTGGTTAGGGTTCGGAGGCGTTCCGCGAGGCGGCCAGGCGGCGGGTAGCCCTGGCCCTGTACCCGTTTGGCCGCAAAACTCAGCGTGAGTACGGTGGCGGCGAGAAGTAATTTACGCATGAAAAGTTGGGTGGTATTCGTTGGATTCCGAAAGATAAGTACATTTCACGGTTGGAATCAAACGAGATTTTGGTGCCTGGTGGTTGGTGCGCTGTGCCCTGTTCACTTTGCACCAAGCACAGGGCACAGCGCACCAACCACCAGGCACAGTTGTTGGCCCGTTGGGAAAATGGTACTATTTTTGTGCGAAATTGCCCTGGAATTACCCATACTCCGTATGCCAATTCGCTTCGTCAGTCTGACGTTCAGCCTACTTTTTTTGACAATTAACACCCTGGCCCAAACCCAGCCGAATGCGGTTGTTTACTGGGCTAGCAACGTACTCGGGGTGTCGAGCGAAAGTATCCGGCCCGATCAAAGCCCGGAGTACCGGGCGATTCAGGCCCTGGGCAAACCCAACCGGATGCCTCAGCATGGCCCGTCGTACTGCGCCTGGCAACCCGCCATGCCCGATGCGGGCGAGGAGTGGATCCGGGTCGGATTTGAAACGGTAGTGCCCATACTGCAGGTGGCCATCGCCGAAAATGCCGGAGCCGGGAGCATCGTTCGGGTATTTTTGTACGATGAAAAAGGCCAGGAATACCTGATTGCGGATACGAGTTACGCCCCCCGTGGCGAAGGGCAGATGTTCCGGATTCTGTTTAAAAACCCAACCCCGTACCGGGTGGCTTCCCTGAAAATATTGCTCAACACGGCCCGTCGTCCGGGCTTCAGTCAGATCGACGCGATTGGTATTTCACCCTACGATACGCTGATCGATGCCCAGGTAAACGTGTCGCCCAAAGCGCCCAAACCCGAGCAGGTCGTGAAAGAGAACCTCGGTGCGGGCGTGAACTCCAAAGCGAAAGAGTTGAATCCGGTCATTTCACCCGACGGCAAAACGCTCTATTTTACCCGTTGGGGGCATCCCGACAACCTGGGAAAAATAGTAACGGAAACAACGAGCAGTGGCAAGACTACGCAAATGAAAACGCAGGATATCTGGGTTTCTGATTTTCAAAATGGTTCCTGGCAACCGGCCCGAAATTTGGGTGCGCCGCTCAACAACGACGAGCACAATGCGATTTGTTCGGTGTCAGCCGATGCCAAAACGATCTTGCTGCTCAATGAGTATTTACCCAACGGGCAAATGGCTGAAGGCTTATCGCAATCCATGCGCTTGAAGACGGGTTGGGCGTTTCCAACGCCGGTGCGGATCAAAAACTTCAACCAGCGCAGTCGGTTTTCTGAGTACGCCATCTCGCCCGACCGTCGGGTGATGGTCATGGCGGTGCAGCGCAAAGGCACGTTTGGCAATAAAGACCTGTACGTGGCCTTCCCGCAGCCAGATGATAGCTGGTCGGAGCCGAAGAGTCTGGGTAAAGTCGTCAACACGGCGGAAGACGAAACGTCGCCTTTTCTGGCTGCTGATGGCAAAACGCTCTATTTTTCGACGGGGGGTCATGCCGGTTACGGCAGCAATGATATTTTTATGACGCGTCGCCTCGACGATGGCTGGACGAATTGGTCGGAACCCGAGAACCTCGGCCCCGGCATCAATACGCCCCTGTGGGACGGATATTTCAGTATCCCGGCGTCGGGCGATTACGCGTATTTGAGTTCCGAAACCAATTCTTTAGGTAAGGAAGATCTGTTCAGGCTGCGGCTTTTCGACGCGGTTAAACCCGAACCGGTTGCCATAGTTTCGGGGGCCGTGCTGAATTTTGCCGATAAAAAACCGCTTTCAGCCGATGTAGTCACGGAAGTACTCAGCGGGGGTACCGATTCGCTTCGCAACCAGCCCGGCCCTCTGACCTACGACCCCCAAACCGGCGATTATAAACTGGTGCTGGCCCTGAAACGCAGCTACGGACTGGCTCCGGTGAAAAAAGGCTACGTGGCGATGAGCGAAACGATCGACCTGACCAACGAGCGCCGCTACCGCGAAATCCGAAAAAACCTGTACCTGATTCCTTTGGAACCGGGTCAGAAAATCACCCTCAACAACGTCTTTTTTGACCAAAGCCAATTTGAACTCCTACCCGCCTCCTTTTCGGAATTGAACCGGCTGGTCGGGATCATGAAGCAAAATCCGACCCTCGAAATCATGCTGGAAGGCCACACCGACAATCAGGGCGATTTTAACCTCAACCTGAAATTGTCGGAGGATCGGGTAAAGGCCGTGAAGAAATACCTGGAAGACAAAGCCATTGAATCGCGCCGTATCCAAACCAAAGGCTGGGGGCCTACCCAGCCGGTAGCCAGTAATTTGACCGACGACCTGCGCCGGAAGAATCGCCGGGTGGACTTTTTGGTGGTGAAAAAATAGCCAATGATTGAATGAGCGAATAAAGTTTTGCCGTGTAGCGTGCAGCCTGTCATTTTATTCAATCAGTCACTCATTCACGCATTCAATCATTGGCTATTTTTGGGCATCCATTCGCAAATTAACCCCTAACCTTTATGCAACCGGCATTTCCCTATCCCGACCCGTCCCTGGAAAACTCCCGCACTACCGACTGGCTGCTCGGCATTCCGTTGTACATCTACGCGGTGGTATTTTCGTCCCTGTGCATCATCTGGGGCTTGATCTGGGATATTTCATGGCACATGAGCATTGGCCGCGACGGGCTGTTTTCGGCTCCGCACGTGGTGATGTACGTCGGTGCGGTGGTGGCGGGCCTCGTTTCGGGATACCAGATTCTGAGTTTGACCTTCAGTAAAAATCAGTTGGAAAAGCAGAGTTACGTGCGCTTTTGGGGGGTATTTTACGGCTCACTTGGCGCGATGTACTGCGTGTGGGGGGCTTTGGCTATGCTGGCTTCGGCACCTTTCGATGATTGGTGGCACAACGCCTACGGCCTCGACGTGCAAATTCTGACTCCACCCCACACAATTCTTTTGCTGGGCATGATGATGGTGCAATTCGGGGCGATGATCGGAGTACTGGCTTTGCAAAACCGGGCCGCTTCCCTGACCAACCAGGAGCATTTCGATGATTCGCAAACCAGGCAGCATCAGGCGTTTCGGTTGAAACTGCTCTTCGCCATTTCTGCCGGATTACTGCTGGCTGTTTTATTCACTCTCGTGTCCGAAGAAATAGGTCCCTGGACTTCACACCACTCTTCATTTTACATCACGGCGGCGATTGCCTTCCCGTTTTATTTGCTCGCCGTGGGACGGGCTTCGCTGCTGCGGTATCCCATCACGACCATTGCCGCGATTTATACGATTGTCCTGTTGATTCCCAACTGGGTTTTGCCGCTGTTTCCGGCCACACCTAAGTTGGGGCCGGTGCTCAATCCCATCACGCATTATCAGGCGTTTGCGTTCCCCTTGCTGCTGGTGATTCCGGGGTTTGTATTAGATAAATTGATGAATCGGTTTAGCGCGGTGAGCGGGAGTGGTAAAATGAACGATTGGTTACTCTCCGTGTTAGCAGGCGTGGTTTTTATCGCTTTGCTGGTACCCACCCAGTGGGTTTTCGGTGAATTTCTGCATACCTCAGCCGCCGCGCGAAACTGGTTTTTCTTCTCTGATTCCTGGGGGTACAACAACCCGCCTGATTGGCAATACCGGTACGCGTTTCATCCAGGGTTGCTGGAAAAGACGCCCGAATTTTTGAAGGGAATCGGCATTGCGCTGTTGATTTCAATTGTTTCCGCACGAATCGGCTTGTTCTGGGGAAATTGGATGCGAAGAGTCCAACGCTGACGAGTCTGACGTTTCTAAGTATTTATAATTTATGGAAGCATCCCTGAAATCTCCCGTTTCAGTTTCTACCGTAAAGCCGCCGGGAAGCGACTGGCGGTTGGGTATCCCGACGTACATCTACGCCGTCGTGTTTTCCTCGCTTTGTATCGTGTGGGGCCTGCTCTGGGACATTATGTGGCACATGAGCATTGGCCGCGACGGGCTGTTTTCACCGCCCCATTTGCTGATTTACGTCGGAGCGGTCGTTTCGGGACTATTTTCCGGGTATCAGATTCTGCGGTTGACGTTCCTGAAAAATCACCCGCAACGGGCCGAATCGGTGCGGTTTTGGGGCGTGTTCTACGGTTCGCTGGGAACGATGTACTGCGTTTGGGGGGCCATCGCGATGCTGACTTCGGCTCCGTTCGACGACTGGTGGCACAATGCGTATGGTTTGGATGTCAAGATACTTTCACCGCCCCACACAGTGCTGCTGCTGGGCATGATGATGGTGCAATTCGGGGCGATGATCGGGGTGCTGGCGTTACAAAACCGGAGCCGGGACCGCCTGATCGAAACGCCCGACGAACTGCGGCAGGCAAGAAGGCTAAAATGGCTTTTTGGCCTGGCCGCCGGGTTGCTGTTGGGCGTGTTGTTCGTCCTTTTCTCCGAAAAACTGGCTCCGTGGTTTGCGCGGCATTCCTCATTTTACATCACGGCTTCCGTCGTGTTTCCGCTTTACTTGCTGGCAGTTGGGCGGGCTTCGCTGCTGCGGTATCCCATCACGACCATCACGGCGATTTATCTTTTGGTGATGCTGATTCCCAACTGGGTTTTGCCGCTGTTTCCGGCTACGCCCCGACTGGGGCCGGTGCTCAATCCAATTACGCACTACCAGGCCAATTTGTATTACCCGGTTTTGCTGGTCATTCCCGGTTTTGCGCTCGATAAAATCATGGACCGTTTCGGTGGGCGCTGGAACGATTGGTGGCTGGCCGCGCTGGCCGGCGTGGTATTTCTAACTATTTTAGTGCCGGTGCAATGGTATTTCGGCGGATTTATCAAGACCTCTCCGCTCGCTCGCAACTGGTTTTTCTTCGGCGACTCCTGGCCCTACAGCTACCCGCCGGATGCCGATTTCCGGTATGCGTTTCGCAGTTCGGTGCTTCAGTCCATGCCCGCTTTCCTGAAAGGACTGGGCATCGCGCTGGTCGTGGCTGCTCTCTCCGCGCGGGTGGGTTTGTGGTGGGGCGATTGGATGAAAAAAATACAGCGCTGAACGCGTTCTTCCCAACCATTGAGTAGTTTAAGATTTTGTAAGCATACGTACTGCCGGGGGGGGGCCGGGAGGGCGGGCCCACCGGGCCGCGGGCGGCGGGGGCCCGGGGGCCCCCCCGAGAGAAAGCAAAAAACAAAAAAAAACAAAAGGAGACGCGCCCCCC
>JAJAZB010000043.1 GCA_026785975.1 Cytophagaceae bacterium
GCCCCTACGCGTTCAAAAATTTTAATTGTACGTAAGTCATATCTGACTTTATAACTCTTCAAACCCTCAAACCCTTTTAATACGCCCACTTCACATAGGCTGATCCCCAGGTAAATCCCCCACCGAAGGCCGACAGCACCAGGTTGTCGCCCTTTTGAAGCTGACTTTCGTAGTCCCACAGGCAAAGCGGAATTGTGGCGGCGGTGGTATTGCCATACCGCTGAATGTTGACCATCACCTTGTCCATGCTCAGGCCCATGCGCTCGGCGGTAGCCAAAATAATGCGCTTATTGGCCTGATGCGGTACCAGCCAGGCCACATCGCTGCTGGTCAGGTGATTGCGCTGCATGATTTCGGCGGACACGTCGGCCATGCGGACTACGGCAAATTTATACACGGCCTGCCCTTCCTGACGGGCGAAATGTTCCCGGTTGGCAATGGTTTCGAGGGTAGGCGGGTATTTGCTGCCACCTGCCTTCTGGTAGAGATGCTGAGCGCCCGAGCCGTCGGCGTACAGTACAGTATCGAGAATACCGTAACCGTCCTGGGCGGGTTCAAGCAAGACGGCCCCGGCACCATCGCCAAAAAGTATGCACGTAGCGCGGTCGGTGTAGTCGATGATGGCCGACATTTTATCGGCCCCCACCACAATGACCTTTTTGTACTTGCCCGACTCGATAAACTGTGCTCCCGTAGTCAGAGCGTACAAAAATCCTGAACAGGCCGCGCCCAAATCAAAACTGGGCGCGTTGCCCATTCCGCAGGCATGGGCGATCAGGTTGGCCGTGGCCGGAAACACGTAATCGGGCGTGACGGTGGCGCAAAGCAGCAAATCCACGTCCTCGGGCCGGGTACCCGTTTTTTCGAGCAAGCCCTGCACCGCCCGGATTCCCATGCTTGAGGTACCCTGGCCTTCGCCTTTCAGAATGCGGCGTTCCTTGATACCGGTGCGCAACGTGATCCACTCATCGCTGGTATCGACCATCGTTGAGAGTTCCTCGTTGGTCAGGATGTAGTCGGGTACGTACCCGTGTACGCCGGTGATGGCTGCTTTCAGGTGGGACATATTTGGAGAGGACAGCGGATAGACTACAGAGTAGAGAGGATAGTGGATAGATAAATTCAACTCTATCCACTATCCTCTCTACTCTAACTGAGCGCTTGTTTAATCTTGATATACACTTCGGATTCAACCTGGCGTTTGGCCAGAAGAATCATGTTTTTGATGGCCACCGGCGACGATACGCCGTGGGCAATAATCACGTTGCCGTTCACCCCCAGAATCGGGCTACCGCCAATGGCTTCGTAGTTCATTTGATTGAGAAATTCGTCGCTGATGCCCCGGCTACGGGCCAGATCATACACCGACTCGGCCATTTTAAGGATCACATTGCCGGTAAACCCATCGCAAACGATCACGTCGGCTTTGTCCTGGAAGAAATCCTTTCCTTCCATGTTGCCCACGAAATGAATTTTCCGGTTGACCTTGAGCAATTGATAGGCCGCCTGCGCCACAAGGGAGCCTTTTTGTTCTTCTTCACCGATGTTCATCAGGGCCACGCGGGGCCGCTCGATACCCCCCGTGTACTGGGCGTAAATGCTGCCCAATTCGGCGAATTGGTCCAGCATCTCGGGCTTGCAGTCGGCGTTGGCCCCGATGTCGAGAATAACGCTGTATTTGCCCGAAATCTGGGGGGCAAATCCCGCAATGGCGGGCCGCATCACCCCTTCCACCGACTTAATGCTAAACAGGGCACCCACGTGCATGGCCCCGGTGTTGCCCGCTCCGCAAAACACGTCGACGAGTTTTTCCTTTAAAAGTTTAAACCCAACTCCAATGCTGGAATTGGGTTTCTGAGAAAGGCCCTTGGTGGGGTGTTCGCCCATTTGGATAACCTCGTTCGTATGCACAATCTCGACGTTCTGCGGCAATTCCCGACCGTTGAGCACGCCCCGAATAGCCTCCTGCTGTCCCACCAGTACAATGCCCAAATCGGCAGGTAATTCGGTCAGAGCCAGCAGTACGCCTTCGACAATTGCGGCGGGGGCAAAGTCGCCTCCCATGGCGTCAACGGCAATCTTCATGCAGGGTAGGAAACGGGTTGCAGGGCAAAACTAACAGGTCGGCGCGAATCGGCACAAAAAAGAATGGTTAACGACGCATTCCTTGTGCGGTGATGGACCGTTTTGCAGCCCAACGCCCGTTCAGAACGTTTGCGTGTTAACCATCAACAACACCGCTGTTTTATACAGCCGGCGCGTAATTTTCGATAACGACTTTCCCGCGATAATACAGATTTCCCTCGTGGACGTGGGCGCGGTGAAAGCGGTGTAATTCACCAGTAACGGGGTCGGTAGCCAGGGCTTTGGTCGTCAAGGAGTCGTGGGTACGGCGCTTGTCGCGGCGGGATGTGGAGTGTCGGCGTTTAGGATGTGCCATGATTCAATTACGATTTACGATGTACAATTTACGAATGAAGTCCAAGTCGCTTAAAGCCGTTTTGCGGCAAACTCTCCCGCGTTAATACCTATTGAACTGTTTAATTACGAACCGGACTTGCCGTTTTGTTTCAATTTCATCAACGCCTGCCAGCGGGGGTCAATGTTATCCGCGTTGGGGTCGATGCCTGCTTCGGCATTTTCCCCTTTCGAACTATAAACCAATTTCCCTTCCCGCTCGTCGTCCGGGTCTTCTTCGGCTTCTTCCTGTCGCAACCGGGGGTGAAGTTTCTTCATCGGCACAGTCAATCCGATGAACTCAAAAATATACCGGGCGAGGTTGATGCCCTGGGTATCCCAGGAAATCACCTCAATTTCGTCCGAAATTTCCTGCGGCTTATCGCCGTATTTCAGGATCAGTTTATGTTCCGTTTCAAAGGGTTCCTCAAAGGAATCGAGCGTACGGTCACAGATGAGTTCATAATTCCCCTGAATGTGAAACGTCAGGTGCAACATCGTCTCCGACTTGTCGAGGAAAACGTGTGCGTTGAAGTGCCCCCGTTCGATCAGGTTCTGCTCCATCGCCTCAAAAAACGCATCGCCGCCCTCAAACTGGTACTCGTGGCGTTTGTTTTCGAGTTTCTGTATTTGGATTTGGTACTGTTGTAGCTCCTTCACGGCCTGGTCTGAAAAGGGTTGCAAAGTTAGAAAACCCTTCCGGTTTCACCAAAGTTCAAGCTAAATAAAGCATTCATTGCTTGTAAATTAGACGCGAAGGCCAGTACTTTCAGGACTTTTTCGCCCATGAATTCGCTTCGTCTGCTGCTCAGCGCCAATCGTACTTTCTTCCTTGCCTACTTTCTGCTGTTGGTGCTGGGGGGCGGTCTGCAACTGGTTTATTCCCAAACCGAACTGATGCAATGGGTAAATCGCCACGCCAACCCGGCAACCGACGTATTTTTCAGCTACGCCACGTACCTCGGCGATGGGGCTTTTTTTGCCATCGTGCTGCTTTCGCTGCTTTTGCGTAGCTACCGCTGGACGCTCAAATGCCTGGCTACCTTTCTGTTAACGACGCTTATCGCGCAGACGCTCAAGCATACGGTTTTTGCGGGCCGACTGCGCCCCGCGCGATTTTTTGAAGGCCAGCCCTTCACATTCCGGTACGTCGAAGGCATTGAATTACTCAACTATTACAGCTTTCCCTCCGGGCATTCGACCTCGGCGTTCGCCTTGTTTTGCCTGCTGGCGCTGATTGCGAAAGACAAGCGTTGGGCATTTCCTTTTCTGGCACTGGCGGCACTGGCGGCGTATTCGAGGGTGTATTTGTTCCAGCACTTCGTGGAAGACGTGTACGCCGGTTCGCTGATCGGAATCACTTGTACTACGCTCATTTTCAGCTTCCTGCAAACGTATTGGCAGCAAAAACCCCGCGATTGGCTGGATCGGGGGCTTTTGAAAAGGAGTTGAAAGTTGAGAGCGGTTCGCCGCGCGGTTGAAAATTGAAAATGGAGCATTGAAACTTTCAATTCCTTCAGCGTTTTCGCTCGTAAAACACGAACCCATTCTCAGCCCCGATGCGGCGCAGGGTGCGGATCGTGTCGGTTTCGGTGGCAAAAACATTCTTGGTAATCACGTAGGTCGGTTTATCGACCGGGCCGTAGAGCAGCCACTTCTCGTCGTAGCGTTTGGGGTTTTGGCCGGGCTGTCGGCGGGTGTAGAAAAACGGGCCGTAGCTGCGGTAGTTGTACGGAATCACGTACACATCTTTCCCCTGAAATTGCTCAAAAAACCGCATGGCGGTGGCCTGGGAGTACCCCTCGATTCGTTTGATACAAAAACCCAGCGTCAGCGTAACGAATATGGCGACGCCCAGCAGCAGCGTCGGCACGGCCCGTTCCCAACGTCGGCGGCTAAACCAATACAGGCTCAGCCCCAGCACCAAAATTAACCAGACGGCCGGAATGATTTCCCAGCCCGTCCACACGACGTTGGCGTCGAGGTTGGCGGCGGCGAACGGATCGGCGGCTACCCAGGGTTTCAGCAATTCGATGTGTTTGCCCAGGTACGGAACGGCCCCAAAAATGAGCACGTAAATGGCCCCGATGGCGATCAGCCCGAAGCGCATCCAGCCATTGAAGGCCATTCGGTTGGTCCAGATTTGTTCCAGCGCCAGCGCGGCGAGGTACGTCAATGGAAAGTAGCACATCGACGAATAATGCACGATTTTAGATTTCACGATGCTGAACAAAATCAGCACGACCCAGAACAAAATGACCATCCAGCGTTTGAAATCCCGTTGGTAGGCCCGATCCTGGTTAGTACGGCCCAGCGCTCGAACGGCAAAAATGGAAGCCGGAAAACAGCCCACCAGCAGCACGACAACATGGTAGCCGGGAAACCCCGCGTGGCCCGCGTCGGGTTGCTTGAACAGGCGGTAGTTGTACTTGATAAATTCCTGCATAAACCACGGGCCGTGGGCGTAAGTCTCCAAGCCATACCAGAGTACCGATACCACCGTGGCCATCGCGGTGAACATCAGAAAATGCCCGGCGTTGATAAACCACTTGAACCGGTTGGACACCCAGTAAACGCCCAGCGTGAGGCTGACGATGAGAAAAGCCACCGGTCCTTTGGTCAAAATGCCGATTCCCAGTATAAATCCGCCCAGCAGCAGATAGAAATACGCGCTGTGGTGCAGGGGTAAATCGGCCCGGTCTTTTTTCCAGGAAAAGAAAATAACCCCCAGTAATCCGCAGAAAATGAAGAAGTTGAAATAGGGATCGATAATGCCGGAGCGGAAATATAAATGCGGTGTCACCGAGCCGAGCCAGGCACCGGCCCAGAGCAGTCCGAAGCGGGTGGAGTACAGTTTTTTGCCGAGGTTGAACAGCAGAATCAGCGTAACGACGCCCATTACTGCGTTGGGAAACCGGGCCGCGTACTCGCCCACGCCAAAGAGGTGCATGGCCAGACTTTGCATCCAGAAAAAGAAGGGCGGTTTTTCCCAGAAAGGCTGATAATCGACGTGAACGCGCAGGTAATCGCCCAGCACCACCATTTCGCGGGAGATTTCGGCGAAGTTGATTTCATCCCAGTCGAAGAGGCGAACTGCCCCCAGAAATGGCATGAAAAATAAGGCGGCCACCAGGCCAATGAGCAGGGAAAATAGAAGGCTTTGTCGGTTCAAATTTTAGATTGGTTTGAAGGTTTGAGGGTTTTTGTCTGAACCAGGATTCGTCGGATTTTAAGATTTTTAGGATTTCAAATTCAAAACCCAGGAATCGTCCATCCCGCCAATCCTTAAATCCGACGAATCCTGGTTCAGACGAAAACCACTCAAACCTTCAAACCTATTTTTTCGTCCCAAACACATTCAGCACCTTGCTGATGAAGGCGTCGTCGATGCCCAACGCCCGTTTGGTTCGGGTGTAAACGGCTACGGCCTGCTTGTCGAGCCAGATGAGCGCGGCTTTGGCACCATCTTCGGGCCGCGCCCGGTAGTTGGTCGTGCGTAGTTTGGGGGTTTCTTTTTCTTCCGTGAAATAGTACAGCGCAATCGACTTGCGCGTCATGTCGTCGGGGCACAAAATCGGGTCGGGCAGGCCGTGGAATGAATCTTCGTCGGTGTTGAAAATCACGCAACGGTTGTAAATCGGCGCGATTTTCTGCACGAAACCCTGCATTTGCCGGTCCCAGAGTTCGAGGTCGCCGCGGTACTCCGGCTTCCAGTCTTTGTTGAGGTAAATCAGTAGGTTGACCCGCCGCCGCCAGTGGCGCTTGTGCGGGTGGACGGTAAAATCGGCGTGGACGTTCAAGAACCCGTTGCGCTTGGACTGGTGCAAGCCGCCGCCTTCGAGCATCTCGTCGGAAACCAGGCCCGGAATCCCCGTCAGTTCGCTCAGATACGCCACAAATTCGGGCGTGTTGAGGTACTGCACCACCGTTTGGATGTACGGCGGCAGCAGTTCCATTTTGTTGAGGCCGTGCTTTTTTTCGTTGACGTGAACGTAATGAATCCAGCCCGCATCCTGCACCGCCGGGAACGCCGCCAGTGCTTTTTCGGCCGCGTCGGGTTCCAGAAAATTCTCCAGAATGATGTGCGGGTACGGCTCGTTTTTGCGGTAGGCTTGCCGCAACATGGGCAAGGTAGCCCGCCAGCGGTCGAGGTCGAAAATACGGTCAGTGGCTTGCGAAGGGGTCGGGTTCATGGAACCGGGCGTTTAGTCGGATGCCCGCAAAGGTACGGGCCGTTTCCGAAAAATCCCGGTTCCTTCCCATTCAGCGCCGGGCTTCGTAGCCGAAGGTTTCCATCCGCCCGCTGTAGTTGTAGCTTTTCCTGATGGGCAGGCCGTTGACCGTGTAAATGTATTTGACGACAACGGGATTGGCGGCGAGATCAATCAACCCGGTGTAGTCGCGTTTGAGCGTGGAGCGGGTCGTATTGTTACGACTGGTGGGTTCGTCGGGGTCGGCAGGCGTCAAAGCCAGGGGGTTAATGGCCGAATCGTAGTCGAAAGTCCATTCCGATTGAGGCTTTCCCGCACCATCAAATTTGTTTATGGCCACCACATTGCCGTCTTTCCAGACGTAGCGGCTCACAGTTACATACTTGTAATTGAGGGCCTCCAACCGAACTTCTTCAATCCGGCCGTCGGCGTTGTAACGAAACGTTTTCACGTGCTGCGACCCGTTTCCTGCCCAATTCAAGCGCGTGAGTTTGCCTTGCGCATCGTACTCGAAGGTTTCGTGAAAAGCAATGCTCGAATCGCGCCGAAGGCGGGTAAGGCGGGTGCTGAGTTGGTTACCCTGGTATTGGTAAAGAATATCGCGGTCGTTCCACTGCCGCTCGATGCGCACCACCCGACCCAGCGAGTCGTAATGGTACACGGAGGTGATGTCCTGGTTGTAGACGTTTGGGTCTCCGTAGTCGGTTTGCTGGCGGATCGTTTTGATCCGTATCGGCACCTGACTGAGATCATTGGGGACGGGGAAAATCGGCCCGTCGGGGCGGCAAGCTGCCCCGAGCATGAAGAGTAAAACCCAGGTTGATAGTCTCATGAAAAGTATTCCTTTTTGACAAAGACACCGTTCGCCCTGATTTGGTTGAAAC
>JAJAZB010000044.1 GCA_026785975.1 Cytophagaceae bacterium
AGCGAATACAGGGTCCCTCCTAACGTCGGGATGACAGAAAAAAGGTTTGGAAAACAACTCCTCGTTGTTCGAGGTGTGTCACCTCGAACGGAAAATAATCGTCGTTCTGCGAACGGCGGGCCGCAGCGCGGCCAACTTCCAGGTGGACCTTCTTTCTCACAGAAGCTTGCCAATAATTCCCAGTTCAGACGTTTTCCTTCGTAAACAAAAACATTCCTTCCGCTGAAAGGTCTTCATCCAGGTCTTCCCAATGCACCCCGTAACCTCGCCCAATGAGCCGCCAGTTTTGGCGCTGAGCGTCGGTGGCGTTTTGCAAACGCGGGAACCAGGCCAGCGGGGCACCCATCGTGCGTCCGTCCTGAAAGTCTAAATAGACTTTCTCCGCGTTAAACCATACGTTACGCACGTTCAGATTTTCAACGTCAATAGCGACTGTTCTCATAGGTTAACGTCCGAAATACTGGGTTCACTTCTGGAGAAAAAGGCTCTGTTTGGCTTCAATCAACACTTCAACTTGCTTTAGCGCTCTCGGTTTCAGGCCTTCGTTCTTGACCAAAGTTACGGGAATCAGGTTAAACTTCGCCGTTCCATCGCCCTTTTCAACGCGGATGTGCGCCGGTTCATGTTCATTGCTGAAAAAGAAAAATCGAAAACCGTTCTGTGAATAAATCGTAGGCATGAGGCGCAAATCTACTGATTTCCTTAAAATACCCCGGTTGCCCCGTTGTTCGAGGTGTGTCACCTCGAACCGTAAATAATTGCCGTTCTGTGAACGGCGGGCCGCGCACCGGCCAACTTCCAGGCGGGCTTTCCCTTTTAACTGGCGCAAGTGTGTAAATCTGGTTCAGGTTTGCAACCCTTCGTGGAACGACTGGGCCTTTTTTTGGCCTAAGTGAGCCACTTTATTCCCCCAATCCGTAGCCCTGAGCAATCATCTTGTAGAAGTCCTCATTACTCATTTCCTTTCATTTCGCGTACAGATCCTGGGCGGTTCGCTGCAACGACCGGGTGGCAAAATCGGTAGCTACCCCACCCGGTGCCACCACCTTGACCCGGATGTTGAATTGCCGGTGTTTGTGAAAAGGCTAAAAAGGTTTGAGGTTCGACGGGGTCCGTTGACACTGCTTTTTACCGGACGACGAACCGCCTCGAACTGCTTCAAACCCCAAACCCTCCAACCCTTTCAAGCATTGACCACCGTGCCGCCGTTGGGATGCAGCACCTGGCCCGTGATGTACGAGGCGTCTTCCGAAGCCAGAAACACGAAACAAGGCGCAACTTCCGAAGGCTGGCCGGGGCGTTTCATGGGCGTATCGTGTCCGAAGGTTTTTACTTTTTCTTCGTCGAACGTGGAAGGAATCAGAGGCGTCCAAATTGGTCCGGGCGCGACGGCGTTGACGCGGATTCCTTTCTCGGCCAGATTTTGCGCCAGCGACCGGGTAAACGCGGTGATTGCCCCCTTGGTCGACGCGTAATCGAGCAATTCCTTGCTACCCCGGTACGCCGTAATCGACGTGGTGTTGATGATACTGTCGCCTTTTTTCAAATGATCCGCCGCTGCTTTGGTGAAATAAAACATCGAGAAAATATTGGTGCGGAACGTGCTGTCGAGTTGTTGCGACGAAATATCCTGCACATCCTCCTGCGGATGCTGTTCGGCGGCGTTATTGACGAGTACGTTCAGGCCCCCCAGTTCGCTAACCGTGCGCTTCACGGCGTCCTGACAGACACTTTCCTCGCGGATATCGGCGCGGATCACCAGACATTTCCGGCCCTCTTTTTCCACTAAAGTTTTGGTTTCCTGCGCGTCCTCGTCTTCATCGAGGTACACGATGGCGACGTCGGCACCCTCGCGGGCGAAATGCACCGCCACCGCCCGGCCAATGCCGCTATCGCCGCCGGTGATGAGGGCTACTTTGCCTTGCAGTTTATCACTGCCTTTGTACCCTTCCCGAATAAATTCGGGCTTGGGCGTCATTTCGGTTTCGCGCCCTGGCTGCTGATCCTGCACTTGCGGGGGAATGGGTTGTTCTTTGTCCATGTTAAAATACCGGTTGAGTTCAACCGAACTAATTTAGAAAAACGTACCAAGTTTGCCCAATCGCATTCAGGCCTCGCTGTGGCTGAGCCGGTAGGGTAGAGATGCCCCAATTCGGGAATTTAAACGCAACAAAAAAAGCGGCCCCGATAGTACGGAGCCGCTTTGCCAGAGTCGGTTAGGATCAACCCTCTACGCGTTTGGTGGTTTTCTTGTGTGTGTGCTTCGTGACCACTTTTTTGGAGGCCGCCGCTTTGCCACCCTGCATTTTGGTCGTTTTTACGACTTTTTTCCGGATGGTATCGCTGGGCGCGGTGCCGGGTCCGTCGGTGTACGCAAAGGTGCTTAGGGCGAAGAAACTGAGCAGGCTGAAAATGAGTAACTTTTTCATGAGGAGGTAATTAGAAGTGAATAAACCCGAAAATCAATTCACTTACTGCAATATACGTTCCACTCAGCCGGGCTGGGATTGCCTACGGATTTTTGGCCGCCGACAGGACCTGATTCCAGACCCGGAAAAAGTTACCCGAACACAACTTAGCAATGTCAGTTTCTGAATAACCCCGCTTGAGCAACACCCGGATGAGGTTGGGGTACTGCGAAACGTCCTTCAGGTCGGTGGGGAGCGTGTCACCCACGCCGTCGAAATCAGAGCCAAACCCCACGTGATCGATACCCGCCAGTTTGACGGCGTGGTCGATGTGATCGGCGACCAACTCGATGGGCGCAAACACGGTGGGATTTTCCCGCTGAAACTGTGTGATGATGGGTTTAGCCGCTTCGTCGGTTTCTTTCAAGCCCTTTTCCTTCAACAAGGCAATTAGTTGCTTGCCCTTGTCGGCGTTGCCGAGCCGCATGGTTTCATCGAGAAAACTCGTTGCAAAATTAATCATGATGATCCCGCCGTTTTTACCCAACGCCTTAATCATCTCATCCGACATATTGCGTTTGAATCCGGGGGTAAACGCCCGACACGACGAATGTGAGGCAATGACCGGCACTTTCGATAGGTCAATAACCTGGAAAAATGTGTCATCGGAAACGTGCGAAATATCGACGAGCATACCCAGCCGGTTCATCTCGACCACGACCTCGCGGCCAAAGGCGCTCAGGCCCCCGTGGGTGCGGGTACTGTCGTACGAGGAATCGCAAATCTGGTTGTCTTTGCCGTGCGTAAGTGTCACGTAGCGGATGCCCCGGTCGAAAAAGTAGCGCACGTTTTTAACTTCATTCTCAATCGGTGCGCCATTTTCCATGCCCATCGGCAGTGAAATCAGGTCGTTTTTGAAATTGGTCTGCACCTGGGCGGGCGAATTGGCGAGGGCAAACTTATCGGGATGCGCCGCTGCAATGCCCCGAACCATGTCGATGAGCGAGTCGGCGAGTACCCTGGCTCCGCCCGTAATCTGGTACTCGGCCGGAATGTAGACCGACATGAACGGTGCCGAAAGCCCGCCCCGCTTTGCTTTTTCGTAGTCAAAATTCCCGTCGCTTTTGATGGGCATATCCAGGTACTGCCGTTCGAGGCGAAAGTGCTTGATGCGTAGGCGATAAGGCAGATCAACGTGGCCATCGACGATAATATTTTGGTGGGCCAGGCGCTCGGCTCTGGCCTGTAATTCATCCGCCGTGGCAAAACCCCGGGGCGTGGTTGTCGAGCCTGGACGCTGGCAGGAAATTGCGGTCAGCGTCAAAAGAAACAGTAGGTACGTGGCTTTTTTCATGGAGAACAAAAATGTGGAATATTTTAACGAATCGAATGAACGTTACGGACATTTGCAATTATTCTACCAATTTTCAAACATCTTCGCAAAATTTTCCAAATATCCTGCAAGTCTACCGGTTGATTTATCGTTACTTTTGCACGACACCCCGGTATTCACGAATTAGATTTTTCATTGATCGTTGTGAACGTATTCACAGCGGTTCACTCATTTATATCAATCACTTTGAAATCGCTCTTTTTCCCCCGATTCCTCGCGCTGTCCGTCACGGCCGGAGCGGTATGTCTGCTGGCTTGTTCGCAAACCCAGCGGCGGGACAATTCGCTCCTGACGGATCCGACCCTGGCCCGAAACGATAGCATCATGCGGCGCTTCAGCCCCGCCGATGCCGCCCGGAAAGCCGCCAAAATCGACACGTTTTTCCGGATTATGCACCAGCGCTACGGCTTCAACGGGAGCGTACTGGTGGCGCAATACGGGCAGGTGATTTACAAGGGGGCTTTTGGCTACTCCAACCTGACGACCAAAGATACGCTAAGTTCACAGACGCCTTTTCAACTCGCCTCGGTATCGAAGCAATTTACGGCGGTCGCCGTTATGCAATTGCAGGAAAAGGGCCTTTTGAAGTACGACGATCCCGTTTACCGCTATTTTCCGGGGTTTCCCTACGACAGCAGCATCACGGTTCGGATGTTGCTGACGCACCGTTCGGGACTGCCCAACTACATTTACACACTCGAAAAATACGTGGATCGCTCCCGCCCGATGAGCAATCGCGAGGTCGTCGACAAACTGTTTCTTTACAAGCCCAAAGCCTACGGATTGCCCGACCAGCGGTTCAATTACAACAACACGAATTATGCCCTGCTGGCCGCACTCGTGGAGCGACTGTCGGGAAAATCGTTCCGGGAGTACGCCGATGAAAACCTGTTTCGGCCCCTGGGTATGAGCAACACGTTTATCAACGACGGTACCGAAAACCGGGTGGTCAGCGCGGCGACGGGCTACACGGGCAGTCGGCGGTCGTTGCGCCTCGATTACCTCGACGGCGTCACCGGCGACAAAGGCGTGTACTCAAGCGTCGAGGATCTTTTCAAGTGGGATCGTGGGCTTTACACCGAGAAAATCATTAAGCAGGGCACGTTGCAGGAGGCTTTCATGCCCGCGCACCGCGATGCCAATCTAATTTCAAAAAACTACGGCTTCGGGTGGCGGTTGCAGAAACTACCTGATAACCAATGGCTCACGTTTCACACGGGCTGGTGGCATGGATTCAAAAACTACTTCATGCGCAACCTGCAGGATCAGACGACCATCATTTTGCTTTCCAACGTCGCCAATGGTTACATGAGCAAAGTGGGCGTATTGCAGGCGATTTTGTACCCGACCCGCGCCAATTACTTCCTCCGCCGCGACGTGGCTCCGACCGAAATGGCCGAAACGCCCGGTGGCACGGTAGCCCCGCAGCAGGGCGAGGCAGAGTTTGACCTGACCGAATTCTCGAAAATGGCCTGGGCCAAACCGCTGGTTGCCGTGCGGAAGTCGCCGAAGCACCGGAGTCGGCACCACGTCGTCAAAAAATCGGGTCGGCATAAAGTTGTGGCGAAGAAGCGCAGCAGTAGTCAGAAAAAGCGGCGGCGGTAGGGGGAAAATTTTGTTTTTAGTTACAAAAAGGCGTTTTTCGGTGAGAAAAAACGCCTTTTGCCGTGAAATCAACCCTTACCCTTGCGCTCTGCTTGCTCGCTTCGCGCCTTGCCGCCCAGTCGGGGGATAGTTTGTCCCCGCCCCGGCACCGGCAAACTACCGGTTTCGTAGAATTCGGACTACTCCGCAACGCCTCGCTCGAACGCCTGCGCGACCAACTGGCCCCGCTGGGCGTGACCCTCGCCGGGACAAGTTTCGCCCCGTTTGGCCTTCAGTTTTACCGTCGCGAACGGCGCAGCGATACCGAAGTGCGGCTGTGGCTCCTGGCCGGGACCGGGGGAAACACCGCTAGCAACCTACGCCTGGCCCGGCTGGGTGGTTTTGGAATTGGCCTGGCCATGGTACCCCGGCTGGTGAACACGCGCCGATGGGTGTTGGGGCCGGTGCTGGGGTACGACATCGTCCGGTACGGCCTTCGAATCGGTGCTCCCACCCTGACTAACCCCGTGCCGATTCAGAATGTACTGGCCAATCCGCTGGCCCACCAATCGCAGGTGTTGCGCGGCACGGGTATCACGCTCAACGGTGGCCTGGCGGCGGGGTAACGGTTCAATTTGTTTCCAAAATTTTATGAAAGCTGGCAATTCAATTTCCGGTTGGGATACCACCTCACGGTGCTGAACAGCCAAGAGTGGAGATTCGACCAGAAAACCGTTAGTGGACTGGATGTTCTGCGACCCGACAATTTATACCTTCATGTCGGGCTGGTGACATTTCCTCGCTTCCAGCGCCTGAGGGCGGGCAAATGATGGCGTTAATTCCGTGCAGTGAAAATGCGTAATTTTGTAACAGGACTCACGTGTGACCCCACCCGAATGAGCCTCACCGCGCGACGGTCGCCCCTGCTCCTCTCCGGTGGAGAGGGAAGCAATGCAAACTTTTGTTCTGAGTCATCCCTCTCCACCGGAGAGGGGCAGGGCTGAGGCTCACGCTCAGTTAAACTAATTCAACAATCCGGCCAGCCATGACAGCCAATCCCAAAAAATTCTACACGCCCGAGGAGTACCTGGAACTGGAGCGCAAGTCTTCGTACAAAAGTGAGTACTACGACGGAGAGATTTTCCCGATGGGTGATTTTGAGGGCGACACGCCCGAAGCGATGGCGGGCGCACGCTCACGCCACAACGCCATCAAGGAAAACGCTGCCTTCGGGCTGAACGTCCACGTTCGCAAAACGGGCGGATGCAGGGTTTTCACCAGCGACCAACGAGTTCACATTCCAGCCAACGGCCTGTACACCTACCCTGACGTGGTGGTCATTTGCGGAAAACCCCATTTCACCGACAGCGAGTTTGATACGTTTACCAATCCGGTGTTGATTGTCGAAGTCCTGTCCAAGCGAACGGCCAGTTACGACCGGGGCGAAAAATTCGGGTTGTACCGAAGCATTCCAACCCTGAGCGAGTACCTGACCCTCGATTCTCGAAAAATAGCCGTCGAGCTATGGCGAAAAACGGGGGCAACGAATTGGAATCTGGTGTGCGACACCCACGAACCAGAGGCCGTTATTCCCCTTGAAAGTCTGAATTTAACCCTGTTCGTTGCCGATTTATATGAAAATCTGGAGGATTTACCGGCGGTTGATTTTGGCTTTGGCCGATGAACAGCCATTAAAAAAAGTACTCCCATGAACCCCTATCCCCTTTTGATAGCCTCCGTCCTGAGCCTAACGGCCCTCCCCGCCCTCGCCCAAACCGCCGACAATCCCTTCTTGCGCCCCTACGCCACGCCCTTCGGTGTGCCGCCATTTGACCAGATTAAGCCCGGACATTTTGAACCAGCCTTCGAGGAAGGTATGAAGCAGCAAGCCGCCGAAATCAGTGCGCTGGTGCGGCGGCGCGATACGCCCACGTTTGAAAACACCATCGTGGCCCTCGACAACGGAGGTGACTTGTTTGGCCGGGTAAGCACCGTGTTTGGCAATCTCAATCAGGCAGCCACGAACGAGCAACTCCAGAAAATCGCCCAAGCCCTGGCCCCGAAACTCGCCAAACACCGCGACGATATTTCCTTGAATCCATCGCTGTTTCAGCGCGTAAAGATGGTCTACGACCAACGGGACAAACTCAAATTGACCCCCGAGCAGGCGACTTTACTCGAAAAAACGTACAAGAATTTCGTGCGCAGTGGGGCCGCCCTGCCCGCCGACAAGCAGGAGCGTCTGCGGGCGATTAACCAGGAATCGTCGCTCCTGACGCTCAACTTTGGTCAGAACCTACTCGCCGAAAACAACGCCTACACGCTGGTCATCGACCGGCGGGAAGACCTGGCCGGGTTGCCCGCGTCGGTCGTTGCGGCGGCGGCCGATGAAGCTAAAAAACGCAGTCAGGTTGGCAAATGGGTGTTTACGTTGCAAAATCCCAGCATCATGCCGTTCCTGCAATACGCGGACAATCGGGCCTTGCGCGAGCAAATCTTCCGGGCTTACCTGGAAAAGGGCAATCACAACGACCAGCGCGACAACAAAAGCACCATCGCCAAACTGGTTGCCCTCCGCGCCGAACGCGCCAAACTGCTGGGCTACGACAACCACGCCGCCTACGTGCTGGAAGAAAGCATGGCCAAAACGCCCGCTAAAGTGGGCGAACTGCTCAACCAACTCTGGACCGCCGCCGTACCCGTGGCCCAGCAGGAAGCCAGTGAATTGCAAACCCTGATGAATCGGGAAGGGAAAAATACCAAGCTGGAAGCCTGGGACTGGCGCTACTACGCCGAAAAACTTCGCAAGGAAAAATACGACCTCGATGAGCAGGTGCTGAGGGCCTACTTCCCGATCGACAACGTGCGGGAGGGGATTTTTACCCTCTGCAACAAACTCTACGGCTTACGCTTCGAGCGGCGCACCGACGTGCCCGTGTACCACGAAGAAGCCGTCGCGTACGAAGTGAAAGAAGCCGATGGTCGCCACGTGGGCATCATGTACATGGATTTTCACCCCCGCGCCAGTAAGCGAAGCGGAGCCTGGATGACCAGCTACCGGCGCCAAGAAGTGAAGAGCGGGAAGAAAATAACGCCCGTCGTTTCCATCGTCTGTAACTTCTCGCGGCCCACGGGCAATACGCCCGCCTTGCTTTCGATGGATGAGGTTCGGACGTTTTTCCATGAATTTGGCCATGCTCTGCACGGGTTGCTGTCCAACGTCAACTACGGCACTTTGTCGGGTACTTCGGTACCGAGGGATTTCGTGGAGTTGCCTTCGCAAATCATGGAAAACTGGGCCACGGAACCGGAAGTACTGAAGTTGTACGCCAAACATTACCAAACGGGGGCCATCATTCCCGACGCGCTGATCGACAAGATGCAAAAAAGCAGTTTGTTCAACCAGGGTTTTGCCACGAGTGAATATCTGGCGGCCTCGTTGCTCGACCTGGCCTACCACACCCTGCCTGCGGGCCAGACGCCCAACGACGTGCTGAGTTTTGAGAAAGCGAAAATGGACAGCATCGGCCTGATCGCGCAGATTCCGCCGCGCTACCGGAGCACGTATTTTCAGCACGTGTTTTCGGGGGGCTATTCAGCGGGCTACTACAGCTACATCTGGTCGGCAGTACTCGATGCCGACGCGTTTGAAGTATTTAAACAAAACGGGTTGTTCGATAAAAAATCGGCCGATTCGTTCCGAAAAAACGTGTTGGAACGCGGCGGTACCGAAGAACCCATGACGCTTTACAAACGATTCAGGGGCGGCGAACCCGACATCAAGCCCTTGCTGCGGCGAAGGGGATTGACGAAAACAAAAACATCGTAAACCAAAAACGGCCTCGCAAAGAGGCCGTTTTTTTTATTGAAGAGTACAAATTACCGTCCGCCTCTAAATGCTTGGACTGCCCCTCAAAATACCGGATTCACTCGGTGTACGAGTTCAGTATCGGCTGTTTTTTACTGGTGTTTCAACAACCGTTTACGAACGGTGCGCCCATCCGTGGTTTCAATTTCAACCAGGTACATCCCGGCGGCTAAATCCGCTACCTGAAGTTCGGGAGCACTCTGCTGGTGAAGCAGTCGTCCCTGCAAATCGTAAAGGCTCACTTGTTTCACTGATCCACCGCTGGTTTTAATGGTTACTCCACCGATCGACGGATTGGGAAACAGCACGGCCGTCAGATTGGTAAACAGATTGGTGAAATCACGAGCCGAAGCAGGACTCAGCTTTGGCTCGATGGCCGCGAGTGTGGCCGGGGTCAGCACGTCGGCCCAGAGCCGGGCGGCGGTTGCCTGCCCGGCCGCGTTGTAGTGCAGCCCGTCGACCCGGTAATCGTTCCGCATCACGTCGAGATTAGGCCCCCGAACTACCCCTGGTGTCGGCGTGGAAGTAAGCAATTCTTCACCAATCGGCGCCTGATAGTTGGCATTGGTAATGACCAGGTTTTGCGCCTTGATGATGTGTTCGGCAGGACCATTGGACCACGAACAATTCGCGACGATCCAGGTGAGATTCGGAAAATTGGCGTCCTGTCGGCTTTTGCGAATAATGTATTGATAATAATACGCAATGGCTTCCGACGTCTTGAGCGCTCCCTGGTCGTCGATGCGGTCGTTCTCGCCGTGCATGGCCAACACCGCCCGCAGGCCCGTCAGGGGCGCGTACGTTTGTAGGGCATTGCGAATATTGACGTAGGGCATCCCCACGTTGTAATTGATGAAACCGTGCGAAAACGGAATTCCAGCGGCCGCCTTGTAGGTTTGTTCCAGGCTGGTACCCCCAAAAGATGCTCCGTAAAACAGAATCGGTACGTTCAAACGCTGGGCCAGTAAATCACCAAGCTGGCTCCAGAACCAGGGAATAATGTTGAAGGGTGCCATGCCATTACCCTGGTCGAGGTGGGAAAACGTCATCGGCAGGAAGATCGGGTTGGCGCTCGCCTGATAATTGCGAAAGCCCGGCACACTGGTGCTAAAGTTGGCGCTGTTGACGCGGTCGTCGCTGGCCCCCCGGCTGGGGCTGTCGTTGGTACCCCCAGCCAGCGAATGGCCCACAATCAGAAACACCTCCCCAATGCCTACGTGCTCCACCACGACGGGCGATCCGACAACGGCCTTTTGCAACTGGCCCCGTACTTCGAGGCGATACCACCCGCCGGGTACGGAAATAGAGCCGGAAAAACGACCGTTTTGGGGATTTTTCTGGAGCGTAAGCCAGTTGGTGGCTTTGCCCTGGTTGGACCTGAACGGGAGAAAACGCACTTCCACCAAATCGATTGGCTCCCCGTAAGTACCAATAATCCGGATGGTCGCCTGATTCGTATTTTCCCGTTGAAACACAATTCGATCAACCGGGAAAGTTATTTTAAGTTGAGCAAGCAAGGTTGCCGATGGCAGACAACCCAACATAAACCAACTCAAAAGTTGCCTGACCCGGATCGCATTTCTGGCTGGAAAACGTGCAGAAAATCCCATAGTTAGTCGTTCTGATTTAACAGTCAAGTACTTAACTAACGAAACAGTACACCCAATATCCGAATTATTTAGCGAACGTAAGCAGGAAATTATCTTTCGCGGCTCAATTGCCTTTGGCTCCAACGTACGCTACGCGATAAATAACCCCGTTGGCATCGTCGGTGACCAACAAAGAACCGTCGGTGTGCTGGGCAATACCGCAAACCCGGCCAAATTGTTCCTTGTTGTTGTTGACCAACCATCCCGACACAAAATCCTCGATGCCGGTGGCGCGGCCCTGGGCGTCGAAACGTACCCGCACGATTTTGTAGCCCGATGGCTGAGTGCGGTTCCAGGAGCCGTGCATGGTCACGAACGCATCGTTTTGGTATTCTTGGGGAAATTGCCGCCCGGTGTTGAACACCATGCCCAGCGGCGCCGAGTGCGCGGCGTACAACTGCACCGGTTTGGTGGTCTTTGCCGCGTACTGTTCGGGGGTCTGGCCAGCGGGTTGCGGATGGGGCGGAATTTTGCCGTCGGCGTACACGTAGGGCCAGCCGTAGTCGGCTCCTTCTTTCAGTTCGTTCAATTCTTCGCGCTGATCTTCATCGCCGAGCCAGTCGATGCCGTGGTCGAATCCGTAAAACGCGTTGGTGACCGGGTGCCAGCCAAACCCAATGGTGTTGCGCAAACCCCGCGCAAATACCCGCCGACCCGAGCCGTCCGTATTGATTTGCAACATCGTAGCCGCTTCTTTGTTTCGCTCGTCGCAGGCGTTGCAGGTGCTGCCCACCGAAAGATACAACTTGCCATCGGGGCCAAAACTCATGGTTCGGTTGGGGTGCTGACCGGCATCGGGCAGGTCTTTATACAGGGTTTTGAGTTCGCCCAGCGTGCCGTCGGCCTGGATCTCGGTCACAAACAATTCCCGGATGGCGGTGATGTAGAGTTTGCCATCGCGTAGGGCGAGGCCGTGCAAATCGGGCCGTTTGGCCACTTCTTTGGTCATCTCCGCCTTGCCGTCCTTGTTGGCGTCGCGCACCAGCATCACGGTGCCTTTATCGCGGTCCGATACGTACACGTCGCCGTTGGGGGCCACGGCGAGCATTCGGGGTTTACCTACGTTTTCAGCAAATTTTGTCACGTTGAATCCGGCGGGCGCTTTCAACTGCGCCACGCGGGCGTCGGTTACTTCTACTTTGCCGGGTTTGAATACGTTGACCGAGAAACCATCTTTAACCGTTTTCTCGTATTCATTCTGGGCACTGGCCGTGAAGGCTGAGAGCAATATTGTTGTTGCCAGCAAAAGCGGAGTTGGCGTCATTGTCATGGATTTTGTTTAAGAAGTAAGTAGCAAAACAGGTGCTCAAGATGAACGGAGTGTGCTCATTGGTGCGGTGCAAATTGATACTCAGGCCCAAACGGAAAGAACCCAGACCTGGGTTCTTTCCGTGCGTTTTTCACAGTTTCTACTGAAAAGCACTCCGTAGTCGGGCAGCGGCAAAATCCTGCGCCTGACCCGCCTTAGGAACGACCGCATCGGTTCCGAAAAATTCATGCGTGACGCCATCATATTTTTGGTAGACGACGGGCACACCAACCTGCGCGTATTTTTTGGCCAACTGCTCGCCTTCACTCAGCAAGGGATCGATCTGGGCCGCAATGATGGTCACCGGTGGTAAACCACTCAAATTGGCTACGTCCACCAGCGAAATCAGCGGGCTGTCGCCGTCAGCCGGAGTTCTGAAGTATTTGTCGACGAACCATATAATCAACGGCCGGTCCAGCGGTTTGGCATTGGCGTAAATGTTATACGACGGGGTATTCAGATCATTGTTGGCCACGGGGTACACCAGCAATTGATGCAACGGTAAGGCAATGCCCCGATCCCGGGCCATCATGCTTACGGTAGCGGCCATGTTGCCCCCGGCACTTTCACCCGCCACGGCGACTTTGGCCGGATTTCCACCGATCGAGGCGGTATTGTCGCGTACCCATTTGTAGGCCGTGTAGGCGTCTTCGTGGGCCGCCGGGAATTTATTTTCGGGGGATTTCCGATACTCCACTGAGACCACGATGGCCCCGACTTTTTCGGCCAGGGCTACGGTTGAAGCTTCATAAACTTCTGGATTCGCCAACACCCAACCGCCGCCGTGGTAGTACACGATGACGGGCAGCGGGCCCGAAAGATTACGGGGTTTGTACACCACCGACCGGATTCCGTTGCCGGCCGGACCGGGTATGACGATCATGCTGACATCGACGTTGGCCGGTTTGGGAGCAACGCCGTTTTTGGCCAACAGGGACAGCACCGCATCTTTAACGGTCGGCTTCGTCCGGGCTTCCTGAGCCGAGAGTGTCCACAGCGGGATGGGGTTGAGCCGAAGTAATTCCTCAATAACTGCCAGCATTTGCGGATCGATGTTGGGTGCCCACTCGGGCGGGGGTCCCGTGGGCGAGATGAGTTTAACGGGTTGAGAAGGAATTTTGTGGTCGTTACATGAACTCACCACGACCGTGAAAAGCACAATGAATGAGAAGGTAAACCGGGCTTTTTTCAGCAACCCTTTCCAGAGTGTTTGTTCATCAAAACGCTTGAGTACGCGCTGCTTTTCGTTAGAATGTTGCATAACTGTGCTGGTAAAATGAAGTGTAGGATGTGAGAAGTGGCACGGCAAAAAATTGTTCCACTTGTTTTCACAGCGCTTACCAACGCGGCAAAACGAAAGGTTGTAGCGTTTACTACACCGTTTGTACCGGATTTTTCCTCAAAACTTACCAGACCGAAGGATACCGTGGCAGAAGTTCGCCGCACTTACCCCTGAAGTGTTGAAAGTTGTCAACGCTTTCTCTTCAGTATGACTTTCGCTTAGCCTCACGTGCGCGGCGAACCGTCCCGGCCCGCCGCGCGGGAGAGGCTCCACGTGCAATGAGCGATAGTCCTCTTCAGGTTCTACGAACTGGGCGTTCCCGACTAAAGTTCGTAGCTACCACTCAATGTTTCTCAAAATGGTACCGGGCAAAAGCCAGGTATTGGGTCCAGTCGTAGCGGGTCAGGTTATGAACCCCTTCCCGCAGGTGATACCCCAACCTCGACTCGATGACGGGCGTATTGACCTGGGGTTGCGTGGCGCTCGGCAGGGGGCCGACGCCGTACAGCGCGTACACGGTTTCGGCATTTTTCAACGCTAAAAACGAACCCAGTGGATCCGCCCACCTATCTTCAACCGCCGTGCCCACGTACACCGGGCGGGGAGCCATCAAGGCCATGAGCAGGTGCTGATCGACGGGCAGAGCCGCTTCGTTGTCGCCGTATTGTTTGTACTTCGGCGTAAACCAATGCGGAAAGGTCGTGTTGATTCGCTGGACGGTTTCACCGAATTGGCGGCGGGCCAGCGAAGCGCCACCCGTACCCGAACAATTGGAAACGACCAGAGCAAACCGCTGATCCTGAGCCGCGCACCATAAAGCCGCTTTTCCACCCCGCGAATGCCCGATGACAGCGACTTTATTTTTATCAACCCGGGCTTCCTGCTGCAAATAGTCCATCGCCCGGCTGGCCCCCCAGGCCCAGGCACCCAGGGTTCTCATGCCATTATCAGCCGCCAGCAAGTCGGGGTAGAGTTGGAGCACGCCGTTCTGAAACGTGGTTTTATCGTCGGGGGCCGCATCGCTGACGTGGAAGGCGGCCACGGCAAAACCCTGGTCGATGAGCATCTCGGCGGGCCAGAAATCGCTTTTAGTCGCGCGCGTCGGGTCCGTATTTTCTTTGCCCCGGTTGTTGATCAATAAAAACGCCGGGGCCGGGCCGCTTACCCGATTGGGCAGGAAGAGAATCAGGTGGATCGCAACGGTTTTTTGGTGTTGCGTGACGTCAATCCGCACTTCCTTGAGGTAAGCTCTGCCTTCCATCGCGACCTTATTTTCGTTGGTCACCGTAAACTTGATGTCAGAATACGCCGTTGGACTTCGCCCGTACACGTGGTCGGCAAAAAGACGGAGCAGTTCGGGCCGGCGGGTGGTTTCCCACTCCGTTTTAGTCTTGATCCTGACTTTGTTCAGGGAAAGTAGCGGATCGGGCAGGGTGTACGCGGGCACCTTCGCTTCTTCGTAATTCTGAGCCTGAACCTTCGGGATGAGCATCAGGAATACGAGTAAACAGGTTACGGTTTTCATGGCTGAACTTTTGTTTTTGACTGGTGATAAATATACGCGTTAACTTCGCCAGCTTAGCAAAAATCTCCCTACTTTCGGTGTTGCCGTTTTGTTCTAAACCCCTACCTCATGGACTATTATACGACGCTTCGCGAAAATCCCCTTTTTGAAGCGGTTCCGATGGGCAATTGGACTGGTTGGTTGCCAACGGTGAGTGCCGCGAGTACCCGGCGGAGGCGCTTTTGTACAAACCCGAAGATCCCATCGATCATTTTTTCGTCATGCTGCAAGGCCGGATTCGCATCCACATCATGGTGGGTGGGGAGCAGCAGGAAGTGCTTCTGCTCGAAGCGAATGCTTTGGGAGGCGTACTGCCGTTCTCGCGCCTGAAAAAATCACGGGGTTTCTGGCAGGCCCTCGAACCCACGACCCTGCTGGCGCTGCACCGCGACAAGTTCCGACACCTCTCCGCACCTGTCAATCCTGCGGTGTAACGCTCTGCTGCAATTCATCGCCCCAGAAACACGCCACGCAGCATTTTCAGGCATCGGGCCACCCCGTCATGGCCTCCGCCGAACCGGGCGAACGCTGGGTGTGGTGTTACGTTCACGAAACGATTGCCGAGTATTGAGCAAATCAGCCTACCCCATGATCGCCCTCCGCGAAGTTTCCAAGTTCTACAGTGCGCAGGCGGCGGTACGCGAGGTGTCGTTTACCGTGCGGGAACAGGAAACTTTGGCCCTGCTGGGCACGAGTGGTTGTGGCAAAACCACGACGCTCAAGATGATAAACCGGTTGGTGGAACCCTCGGGGGGGCAAATCGAAGTAAACGGCACGGACATCCGGCAACTGCCAGCGCACACCCTGCGACGGCAAATTGGCTACGTGATTCAGGATACGGGCCTTTTTCCCCACTACACCGTCGCCAACAACATCGCCACGGTACCCCGGCTGTTGCGCTGGGATGAACCCACGATCAGGCACCGAATTCGGGAATTGCTGGCGCTACTCAACTTGCCCGAAACCAGCCTCAACCGCTACCCGCACGAATTGAGCGGCGGACAACTCCAGCGCATTGGCCTGGCGCGGGCGTTGGCGGCACGTCCGGCGATTCTGCTCATGGATGAACCGTTGGGCGCGTTGGACCCCATCACGCGGATCGGCATTCGTCGGGAATTTCTGCACCTGGAAGAGTTGCGGCAAAAAACAACGGTGCTCGTGACGCACGACGTGCAGGAGGCTTTTGAACTCGGCGACCGGATTGGGCTGATGGATCAGGGCCGACTGGTGCAATTGGGCACGCCCCGGGACTTGTTGCTGAAACCGGCCAATGATTTTGTGAGAAATTTCTTCCTCGACCAGCAACTTTCCCTGCAACTCCGAACTTTCACTCTCGCCGATATCGCCCCGTTTCTGTCGCCTGCGGCAACGGCAATTTCGGATAACATTCTCGAACTAAAACCGGAGACCCGTTTGGTGGAGGTGCTGGAAAAAGTCAATGGTTCATCGACCCCATTTTTCCACTTCGCTGGTTCCTGGCTACCGGTCGATGCAGCGGCGATCTGGTCGGGGTTGGGGCAACTGGTGCGTTCGTCCACAGCCTGATTTGTTTATCTTTTTTCTGTCATCCCGACGTTAGGAGGGACCTTGCTGGGTGGCCAAATACAAGGTCCCTCCTAACGTCGGGATGACAGAAAATATTTATTTTCCTGAATCAGATTCAACATCTTTTCCCACCCCGTGCAGGAATTCATTCGCTTCATCCGTGAACACGCCGACAAATTGCTCGCCCAAACTCTGACGCACATCGGCCTGACGTTTTTGTCGCTGTTGCTGGCGCTGGTGATTGGTCTGCCGGTGGGCATTTTGATTACCCGCCGTAAAAAAGTGGCGGCTCTGGTCTTGGGCCTGACGAGCGTTTTGCAAACCATTCCCAGCATTGCCTTACTCGGTTTTCTGATTCCTCTGGTGGGTATCGGGGTTGGCCCGGCCCTGCTGGCCCTGTTTCTGTACGCCCTCCTGCCCATCGTGCGCAACGCTTATGTCGGTATTTCGGAGGTCAGTCCGGTGTTGCGGGAAGCCGCCCTGGGCATGGGCATGACCGATTTTCAGGTGCTGACCCGGCTGGAATTGCCCCTGGCGTTGCCGGTTATTTTTGCGGGGATTCGCACGGCTACGGTCATCAACGTGGGCGTGGCTACGCTGGCGGCTTACGTGGGCGGGGGCGGTCTGGGCGAATTCATTTTTGGCGGCATCGCCCTCAACAACACCGCCATGATTCTGGCGGGCGCGATACCCGCCGCCCTGCTGGCCATTCTTTTTGATTTTCTGCTCGCTAAACTTCAAAACCTGCGGGGTCTGAAGATGCGGCGGGCGGCGCTGGTTTTTCTGGCACTTGCCCCGGTTTTATCGGCTTTTTACTGGGCACCCCGAGCGGCTCAAACCAGGCTCATCGCCGGATTTGCCCACGAGTTTTACGGCCGGGACGACGGCTATCCCGGTTTGCAGAAAACCTACGGATTGCGGATCACGCCCCAATTGATCGATCAGAATTTGATGTACGAGGCCATTCACCAACAGCAGGTCGACGTGATCAGTGGGTACTCGACCGATGGGCGAATCAAAGCGTATAGTTTACAGACGTTAACCGACGATAAACGCACGTTCCCACCCTACCAGGCGGCTTTTGTCGTTCGAAAAACTGTTTTAAAACAATACCCGGATTTGGCTCCAACCTTGAATTTGCTCGCCGGTCGGCTGACGGATTCCGTGATGACGGAGATGAATTACCGCGCCGATTTCCGCCACGAAGCGCCCGAAAAAATAGCGAAGGAGTTTTTGCAAAAATTAAATCTGTATCGCGTTCCGCAACGTGGCAATCCCCAGGGAACGTTGGTGGTGGGTTCAAAAATTTTTACCGAACAATACATTCTGGCGGAAATCATCCGAATGCTGGTCGAAGGACACACGGCCCTGCGGGTGGTGACCAAAACCGGCCTGGGTGGCACCAAAATCTGTTTCGACGCGCTCCGCACGGGGGCCATCGACCTGTACCCCGAATATACCGGCACCGGCCTGCTGGTGATTTTGCAACCCAACCGTACCACGGCGGATTCCCTCCGCCCCCACTCTGAAGCGACGTACCAGTACGTGGCCTCCAAATTCGACCGGCTGTACGGCCTGACCTGGCTACGCCCGCTGGGTTTCAACAATGCCTACGCGCTGATGATGCGCCAGGCGCAGGCCCGCCAACTGCATATCCGCACGATCAGTGATTTGCAGCGGTATCTCGATGAAGAGAAATAAAGAGGCAGGTACCTTTCGGGGTGGGGCGACGTCGGGTCATTAGTCGGCGCGAGAACAGCCTTCTGCCAGTTTTATTCAATTATATCTTCTAACCTTCATAATCTGAGTAGGTTCGGTCAGATTTTAACTTTGTTGATTGATGACCATCTTGAGGGCGTTGTTGCCTAAAATTAAATTGGGTTTACCGAAAAAATTGCGCGTTCATTCCCCGAACAATCTGGCATTAGCTTGCTATTTTTCTCTACCCAACGGGATGTAGTGACTGGTTTTTAAGTGAATAATCATACATTCCTGCCCGTTAGTTTCTCGTCGTTTCAGTGGGCTACCAAGCTGAAACGAGCCGTGGAGTTTCGCAGTAACTGTTGCTTTTGAGTCAGTTTACCCGTTCACATAAATTCTAATAAATTCTTTTCAAACATTCCCTAAACCCCAATTTCTCTATGAAAAAGCAAGTACCATTTCGTTGGAAAGCCGCGCCCAGGCTGCTCCTGACCAGTATTCTGGCCGTGGTGTGCCTGGCCAACACCGCCCGAAGTCAGACGGTTTCGGGCCGAATTACGGCAACCGAAACCGGCGAAACCCTCACCGGCGTGAGTGTGCTGATCAAAGGCACCAATCAAGGGACGACCACCGACAACGCCGGGAAATACACGCTCCGGCTACCGAACACCAACGCTTCGTTGGTGGTGAGTTTTATCGGGTTTAAGCGGCAGGAAATTACGGTGGGTGGTCGCACGACGCTCGACATCGCCCTGGAATCTGATATGAAAGCGCTCGAAGAAGTCGTGGTGGTGGGGTACGGTACGCAGGAAAAAGTAAACCTGACGGGTGCGGTAGGAACTGCCGACCGCAAACGGCTCGAAAACCGCCCGATTGCCTCCGTGGGCGAAGGCTTGCAGGGGGTGATTCCCAACCTGAACATCAACGTCCGCAACGGCGACCCGGCCCAGCCCATCGTGTTCAACATCCGGGGGTACGAATCCATCAACGGCGGCTCACCCCTCATTTTGGTGGATAACGTGCCGATGGACCTCAACCGGGTCAATCCCAACGACATCGAAAGCATCAGCGTACTGAAAGATGCCTCGGCGGCGGCGGTGTACGGGGCGCGGGCGGCGTTTGGGGTGGTATTGGTCACCACGAAGAGTGGCAAGAGCGGCAAAATTACCGTGTCGCTCAACAACCAGTTTTCGCTGACCCGGCCCATTTTCAACATGGATGTGGTCACCGATCCTTACGAGTTTGTTCAGGCCCGCAACGCGGCCAATATCCGCACCAGTGGGTTACCCACCTACGATGCCGACATGGTGGCCGGCACCAAAGCCTACTCCGAAAACCCGGCCACGGCACCCCAGTGGGGGGTCGTCAACGGGGTACTCCGGTACTACGGTTACAACGACTACCAAAACCAGATCATGACCCGGTACGCCCCCACCAGCCAGCACGATTTGTCGGTTTCGGGCGGGTCGGAAAAATCGAAGTTTCTCGTTTCGCTCGGGTATTTCAACAAGGATGGCTACCTGCGGGAGAACAACGAGAAATTCAAGCGCTACAACCTGCTGGCCAAGGCCGATTTCACCGTAAACGACTGGCTGAACCTGGATACGAAAGTGATTTTTAACTCCCAGAACAGCGACAAACCGCACTTTTACAACTGGGATGTCAACATTAACTCCCTGGCGCGGGTCAATCCCATCATGCCGATTCAGTTTCCCGACCTGCCGCAGTACGTGACCCCTGGCGACCGCGAAAAATACGCGCCCCAAATCGGGAAGTATTTTGGCGGCACCAACTTCTTCCCCTACCTGCTCAATGGGGGCCGCACGACCTTTTCCAACAACGACCTTTGGCTGACCCAGGGCCTGACCCTGACGCCGCTGAAAGGGCTGAGAATCCGGTCGGATTTTTCGTACAACATTTTCAACCGCGTTTACGAGGACATCCAGAGCAAGGTCGAGATCGTCGACAATAACCTGCTGGCGGCCACCCTGGTCAGCAACGGGTTTAGCGGCGACGACTGGGCCAGAACCGAAAATAACTACAACCAGTACTACGTATTCAACGCCTACGCCGAATACAAGCTCCCGAGTTTGGGCAGCCACAACGTCACCGCCATGGTCGGTTTCAACCAGGAGCGGGGCTTGAACCGCTACACGGGCGCACAGGCCCGGGGCCTCCTCACCCCGTTGGTGACCGACCTCAACGCCACGACGGGCGTACAGCAAACCTTCGGCAGCAAATCGCACATGGCCCTGCGCGGGGCTTTTTACCGCCTGACCTACAACTTTAAAGAGCGATACCTCCTGGAACTCAACGGCCGCTACGACGGCACGTCGCGGTTTCCGAAAGACAGCCGGTTTGGGTTTTTCCCCTCGGTATCGGCGGGATGGCGGATCAGCAACGAGAAATTTATGGGTGCCACCACGCCCTGGCTCGACAACCTGAAACTGCGGGCCTCGTACGGAACCCTGGGCAACCAATTGCTGGGCAACAACTTCTATCCTTACGTGGCCACGATGGGCACGGGTCAATCGCCGTATATGTTCAGCAACGCCGCGATTCCGTTCGTGTCCGCCGCCGGGTTGGTCAGCCCCTCGCTGACCTGGGAAACGGTGGTTTCCCGAAACATCGGCCTCGACGTAACGATGCTCCGGGGACGGTTTGATGCCTCGCTCGACGTGTACACCCGCGACACGAAGGATATGCTCATGGACGTGTCGTACCCGGCCATTCTGGGCACGGCGGCCCCGAAGGAAAATGCCGCCGATTTGCGCACCAAAGGCTGGGAGTTGGCGCTGACCTGGCGGGATAAAATTGCCCGCGACTGGAATTACGACGTTACCCTCGCGCTGTCGGACTGGACGGCCACCATCACCAAATTCAACAACCCAACCGGGGCCATCAACAATTTCTATGTGGGCCAGAAATTGGGCGAAATCTGGGGATTTGAAACCGCCGGTATTTTCCAAACGGCCGATGAAGTAGCCAACGCTCCCAAGCAAAACAACATCGGTGCCAACTGGCGCGCGGGCGATATCCAGTACGCCGACCTCAAGGGCGACGGTATCATCAGTTTGGGCAATAATACCCTCAGCAACCCGGGCGACCGCAAAATCATTGGCAACTCGACGCCCCGGTACTCGTTCGGGATCAATTCGGGGATCAGTTACAAAAATTTCCGGCTGTCGCTTTTCTTCCAGGGCATTGGCAAAAAAGACCATTGGCCGACGGCCGACAACTGGACCTGGTTTTTCCCCTACAACGCCGGGCACGTTGAGAAGTACTACATCACCGAAACCTGGACCGAAACCAACCGCGACGCGTATTTCCCCGCCGCGCACGTGTCGACCAACGATAAAAAGAACCTTCAGGTGCAATCGCGTTATTTGCAAAGCGCGGCGTACATCCGCCTGAAAAACATCACGCTGAGTTACGATATTCCCCAACGCGTACTCCAGCGCATCGGTGTGGGCCGGGCGCAGGTGTTTGCCACGGGGATGAACCTGTGGGAATTCACCAAAATGCGCAAGCCCCTCGACCCGGAGACGATTCAGTCGGCGGCCATCGAGTACCCGATGCAACGCATCACGACCCTGGGCCTTAACCTTTCGTTTTAACCACTCCAAAAAGAAATTTCACCATGAAAAAACATACCATCGCATCCGGCTTGATGCTCGTTGTGGCCATTCTGTTTGGCGGTTGCAACGACGATTTTCTTGAGCGCTACCCCCTGGACCGCGTGACGAACCAGACGTTCTGGAATTCTGAAAACGACCTGCGGGTGTACAACAACAGCCTCTACGACCTGGCCCGCAACGACGACAACGTGCCCATTCTGCACGCCCATTATCAAGGATTCGAGAGCCACTGGGGCAGTGTCTGGTTTCAGGACGAGTTTGCCGACAACATGGCCCCCCGCCACGCCCGCCACACGTACTTTCAGCAGATTCGCTCGGGCAAGCACAACGTGCCCACCGACCCCGGCCCCCAGTGGTTTGGTTACAAGGGTTGGAATTTCGTCCGGGCCATCAACGTCGGCATGGACAATTACGGCAAAGCCGCCGTGGCCCAAACTATCAAAGACCGGTACATCGCCGAGGCCCGGCTCCTGCGGGGCTGGTTTTACGCCGAGAAAGTGCAGAAGTTTGGCGACGTGCCCTACATCGAGAAAGAGTTGACCGTCGATTCCCCCGAGTTGTTTGCGGCCCGCACTCCCCGCGAACAGGCCATGGAAAAAGTGCTGGAAGACCTCAACTTCGCCTCGACCAAACTGCCCGACAGTTGGGGCGACGGCAACGCGCCGGGCCGCATCAACCGGTGGTGCGCCTTGCTGGTGAAATCGCGGGTGTGTTTGTTTGAAGGCACCTGGCGCAAGTACCACGGCGGCACCGACGCCACCAAGTGGCTCCAGGAAGCCGCCAGTTCCGCCAAAGAATTGATGGACAAAGGCCTGTACCGGCTCTACAACACGGGCAACCCGCAAACCGATTACAACGCCTATCACCGGGTGCTCAACCTGGCCGGCAATACGGAAGTGTTGTACTGGCGGCGGTATCAGTTGGGCGTGTTTACCAACCACGTGCAGTCGTATTTCGAGTACGCGGGCGGGGCCACCAAAAGCCTGGTGGAAGACTACCTGTGTACCGACGGCCTGCCCATCACGCTGTCGCCGCTCTACAAAGGCGACGATAAAATCGAAGACGTTTTTATGAACCGCGACCCGCGCCTGCGCCAAACCGTGTTGCATCCGGAGGACGCCGTGAAGTACAAATACCACCTGGCCGACGGGCGGGCTTACCCCCGTGTGCAGGGCATGGAAGGCGGCTATATTTCCACGACGGGCTACCACATCATCAAGCACTACAACGCCGACGACATGATTGGGAAAGCGTTCGATACCGCCGAATCGCCCGGTATCATTCTGCGCTTTGCCGAAGCCCTGCTCAACTACGCCGAGGCTCAGGCCGAACTGGGTAAAATCACCCAGGCCGACCTCGATCTGAGCATCAACAAATTGCGCGAGCGGGTGGCTATGCCCAAGCTGATGATGGGCAGTGTTCCCGTCGATCCCCGCTACACGGCCGATGGCGTGTCGCCGTTGATTGCCGAAATCCGCCGGGAGCGTCGCATCGAGTTGTTCATGGAGGGCTTCCGGTATAACGACCTGAAACGCTGGAAACAAGGTCAAAAACTCACGATTCCGACGATGGGTATGCGCTGGGATGCGGCCGCCATCGCCCGGTACCCGAAGGCAAACGTGAAAACCAGCGTGGATCCGGTTTCCAAAAAAACGTACGTCGACGTGTACCAGGGCACCGACTGGGCTAACCCGGTTTTTGACGAAAGCAAGCACTACCTGTGGCCGATACCCTTGAATACGCTGGCCCAAAACCCGGAAATTAAGCAAAATCCGGGCTGGAAATAATAAAACGCTTCTCTTTCTTACTGCCAGTGGTCGGTGTGAAAACGCCGACCATGGGTGTGGTTCTCTGGTTAATTCGATCAGCGAACGTGCCGACCGGGTTTACCGCCGCTGGGTTTCAACAATGCCTACGTGCCGCTAAACCGCGTTTTGCGAAGATGCAAAATGAGTACACGAGATTGCTACTTTCGTTAAAAAAAATACCATGACGTATGTATCAGACCGGATCACGATCGATGAGCGGCTTTGCAATGGCAGGCCCACCATTCGGGGTATAGGAATTACCGTCGCTACGGTGCTCGAATACCTGTTTGCTGGCGATTCCAGAGAAGAGATTTTAGCAAACCACCCTGTACTCGAACCGGAAGATATCGACGCCTGCGTGGAGTTCGCCCTGAGTGTACTCAATCACAGTCTGACGGTTCGGCGGCTGGCTACCTGATATGGCCAATTACTTGATTGACATTAACTTACCAGACCACTTCTCTCTGTGGTACACGGATGATTGTGAGTATGTCCGGGATTTTTACCGACTCATGCACACGGTTTGGCAGGAGGTTTGTGACTTGAGCAAGCGCAACAAGTTGGTGATGATTTACAGCGACCGCCTCGAAGCGATGGAATACCTGACCAGCATCGCGTACTTAACTCAAAGACCATTTTCCGGCGCAAAATCCACCAGTTCGGAGGCTGATCATCCATTGGCCCCGAAGTACTTTTCCAACGTCGGTCAACGGTGTACCGGGAAAAATACCCCCACTGAAAGGGTGTTTTTCCCCTTGCTTACCCCACTGGTCGCTGTGTATCTTTGAGCCGAACAAATCATTCAATTTTTCCTTCCATGAAACTCCTGTTTAGCCTGCTGCTCGTGATGGTTCTAAGTACCAGTGCTTTCGCTCAAACCCAATCCAAAAAAATGAAATTTCTCATCCACATAACCTGCGGCCCTGACGACCCTACCCGCGCGGCACTCGGATTTTTGGTCGCCAAATCTGCCCTCGACGAAGGGCATACCGTCAGCCTCTTTCTGGCGGGCGATGCCGTACCCCTGCTCCGCGATTCAGTCATGAATTCAGTCACGGGCTTGGGCACCGGGAAACTCCGTGAACACTACGAGGCCATCGTGAAGGGCGGCGGGCGGTTCTATCTTTCGGGGATGTCGAGCAAAGCGCGGGGTGTGACCGACGCCGATATCACCGGCAAGCCAGCCCAATTTGCCCCACCCACGACGCTGGTACAATTGGCCGCCGACAGTGACCGGGTGGTTACCTACTGATCCACTTGAATTAAGCCTTATCTTCTGTGCATCAATCCCCTCAAAATAGCGCCGCTCACCCGATCAATCCTTCTCATTCTTAACTTCTTTTTTTCTATGAAAACCCTCCTGCTCCTCGGCCTCCTCGCTCTGACCGCCCCCGCCTTTGCCCAAACCAAATCTTCGACGCGCCCCGTCGCCAAATCGGGCGAGACCGTTTGGGTGTGTCTCGACCCCATCAAAAAAGACAAACGCGCCCAGTACGAGCGGTTCCTGCACGAGATTTTCTGGCCGGGAGTCGCTAAACTCAGTGCTACGGATCAGAAAGTGTTCCAGCAAACCCGTATTCTCCACCCTACCAAACCCGAAGCCGATGGCACGTATTCTTACTTTTTCATCATGGATCCGGTGGTGAAAGGCGGCGAATACGACATCGAAACGTTGCTCGCCAAAATGTACGGCGCGGCCAAAGCGAAGGAGTACATCAAGTTGTACGAAACCGCCCACGCCCGCAAGCAAGTGACGTACACCGTCACGCAGTCGAAAAATTGAGATCGTTTTTTCGCACAAAAGCCTGCTGACCACAGTCAGGGCAGCAGGTTTTTGTGCGCTTACGCTTTGGGTAATTTATTGAGCCGACGTGTTTTCCCAACGTTCCAAACCCAGCAATTTTTTCCCCAGCGGCGATAGGTTCGCGGCCGGGTAGCGGGTGCGTTCCCAGTCGCGCGGGTCGCCGGGGAATGCGTAGCCTTCCGGCGCTTTGCGGTCGCGCCAGGAGGCGATGCGCCACTGCCGCAAGGGTTCGTTGTCTTCCTGGGCGGGCATCATCGAAATGTACTGGGCAATGCGCACCTTTTCGGAGTGGTTGGGGCGGATGCCGTGGGCCAGGGTGCTGTTGAAAATCAGCAGGTCGCCCGCTTCCATTTTCACCTTGACCAACTCCAATCCGGTGATGTCGGGCTGGAAACGATTGCGGTCGTCGGGTTGGGTTAGTTTCCAGGTTTCGTAGTTCCGGTAGAGTTCGGGTACGCACTGAAAGCCGCCCATGTTTTCGTCCGTCTGGTCGGCCAGTGCCAGCACCCCCTGCACGTTTTGCGGCTTGGTTTCCGGGTCGTAATCCCAGTGAATGAACCCTTTGAAGTCAAAACCGGGCCGAACCGGGAAGTTGAGGTTGGCGCGGTCGATGGTCACCCAGAGTTTCTCGGTACCCCACACATCGACGAAGGCTTCGTACACGCGCGGAAACTGCCGGTTTTCCCACAAGTACGGGTGGTTGTAGATTTCGACCATGCCGCTGTTGGTCAACTCCTTCATTTTCATTTCGGCGCGGGGCGGCGCGTACCAGGTTTCGGGATTCCGGGGGTCTTTTTCTTCAAATTCCCACAGCAACGCCGCCAGCCGGTCGGCCTGCGCTTTGGGTACCGCTTGTTTGACGATGATGTAGCCATTGGCAATCCAGAATTGCCAGTCCGCCTCCGACAGTACCCGCAGCGGTTGCGGCTGGCCGCTCCGGTCAGCGAGCCGGACGTGACTGCTGCTGGCCGTCGAGGGATTGCCCGGAATGTCCTGGTGGGCGTTGTTGGGGATCATGGTCGGGGCCATCGTTGGCGGTTGGATTTCCATGTGATTTTTTTTGGTTTAGAAGCATCTGTAGGTCAAAGGTAAGAGGTGCGTACTTCATACGCCACCTGTCGCTTCGAATTCTGCGGGCACCCGGCGCGGTGGAAGAGCGAGGGGAATGGACAGAAATTCAAAGTGATGAGAAAATTGTTCTTTTTAAATTTTTTGACAACCCTGATTGGCTGCCGGGAAGGCCCGCAATGGAATTGGAGTGCCGACTATACTTCGTTGAATTTGTGCCAGTGATTCGAGTTTTCACTAACCCCTTGCCAGAAGATGATCATCGAAATCAATAAAGATACGAAGGCTGAACGCCTGAAAGAGATTCTGAAAAACGCGCGCCCGAAGAAGACGCTCAGAAAATTTGCGGCTGCTCTCAAACGCGGTCTTGATGGCTTGGATTATCAAAATCAAGCCCGCAATGACTGGCCAGAGTAGAACCCTCCGGTCGGTGCTTTCGGGGACAAACAAGCGTAAACTCAAACAAGCCTGGAAATCTTTCCAGGATTCTATGACTTTACGCTCGGCACTACTTACCCGCCTCCTTAAAAACCGGTACCGCCACCACATACATC
>JAJAZB010000045.1 GCA_026785975.1 Cytophagaceae bacterium
ACCCCATTGATGGCCGAGAGTTGTTTGAGCAGTGCGGAAGAGGAAACGACGAATTTCATAGTCAGGGGGTTGAGTTTTAGCGCGGGAACCAATCGGTTTTTTGGGACGATGAAGGTAGAAAAAAAGAGGCGCAAAATTACAACGCTGCCGGTAAAAGTAGGGGCTTTTTCAAAAAACAGCCGGGAAACTAAAAATAAGGGCCTACGGGCAACCTCCACTCCGCTCGGGGGTAATCGGATTTTCATAAAAAAGACCCGACCGGTTCAGAAAACCAGTCGGGTCAAAACGCATGGGCTTCACCCGCGCGGGTGAGGCCGTTTATTTCAACGTCACATCCGCCTCCTTGCTCAAAAAGTCCCGCTCGTCCCCTACGCCAGTGGCATCCCCTTCGAGCAGGGCTTCGTCGGGCAGTACGTCGATCGGCGTGATGCAGGCGGTCGATTTTTCGTTGTACGGCACATTCGACTGGGCGTTGTAGGCCGAGATAAACGACCAGCGCGGCTTGTCGGATAGGTTGGCATCGGAGCGGTGGAGGATATTCGAGTGAAAAAAGAGCGTGTCGCCGGGTTGTAATTCCGCGTACACCAACTCCATTGTTTTCAGGGCGTTTTCAACCATCGTCGCGTCGGCCCCAACCTGTTCGCCCGCGAAACCGTGTTCCACCCGACCCATTTTGTGCGAGCCTTTGATGACCTGCAAGCAGCCGTTTTCGATGGTGGCGGCATTAAGAGCAACCATCACCGACACCATTTGATCGGGAAACAAAAACTCATTTTTGTACCAGTACCCGTAATCCTGATGCCATTCCCAGGCCCCACCCACGCGCGGTTCTTTCATCATCAGTTTGGAGTGAAAGTGGCACACCGGCGCGTCCGAATCGAGTAGCATTGCTACCGACTCCACCATGCGCCGACTCCGGGTGAGCCGCCCGTACAGGTTATCGCCGGGTGTAAACCACAACGCCAGTTTGGATTGCCGCCCCAACTGGTCAACGACGCCGTAGGCGTGCTGGCTAAGCGCGTCGTCGGTCGTTGCCACTTCGTACAACCGATTGATTTCATCAGCGTTAAAAAAACGACGGGCAATCACGTAACCGTCGCGCTCGAAGTCGGCGACTTGCTGAGTTGTTAAACGGGGATAGTTCATGTTAAGACAGTTTCGGTTCAGAATTGAGACAAAATCTACTTCAAAAGTACGCCCTGACGGAATACCCCGCTACGTGTCTTAACGCTTTAAATGATATTTTACTGACAATATATTTATATTTGAATCTTAATTTTAGCCATAATACTACGGATACCTTCCAAAGCGGGAAGAAAGCCCGAGTGCTTTTGGCGGAACTCTAAACCTAAAAAATTATGAAACCGGTTCTTGAACACCTGCCTTTGGACGCCAAGGAATCCTTTGTCGTGAAGGATTTCGATTATGCCTGGTACCCCACGCCCTGGCACTACCACCCCGAATACGAAATTGTACTCGTGACCGAAAGCCGGGGAAAGCGGTTCATCGGCGACCACATCAGCGATTTCGACGCGGGCGACCTGGCCTTTATCGGTCCGAATTTGCCGCATCTCTACCGCAACGAACCGGACTATTACGAACCGGAGTCGTCACTCCGGGAGCATCCACTCCGGGCGAGGTCGATCGTGGTGCATTTTCTGGAAAAATCGCTGGGCAGTGATTTTCTAACCTTACCCGAAGCCGAAAATATCCGGCGGCTCCTCGAACGATCCTTGCGGGGTTTGCACGTCGAGGGCAGCACCCGCGAAGCCGTGAGCGGGATGTTGCACGAGTTGGTCGAGGCAAAAGGCTTCGCCCGAATGCTGAAACTCCTGGAAATTCTGAACGCGCTAGCGGAGTCGACGGAGTGCGTATCAATTTCGAGTCCCGGCTTGACGGGCCACAACGAGCGCGATTCCGACCGCCTCAATCGGGTCTTTGAGTTTGTGGTGCAGCAATTCCACCGCGACATCCGCATCAGCGAGGTCGCCGAGATGGTTCACATGAGTGAAACGGCCTTTTCCCGCTACTTTCGCCAGCGTACCCGCAAAACCTTCTCGGAATTTTTGAGTGAAATCCGGCTGGGCCACGCCAGCAAGTTGCTGATCGAGGACCGGATGAGTGTTGCTGAAATCTGTTACGAAAGCGGGTTTAACAACCTTTCCAATTTCAACCGGCAGTTCCGGGCCTTTTACCAGACCAGTCCGTTGGCGTTTAAGAAGTTGTATTTGAAAAGGAGTTGAAAATTGAAAGTTGAGAATTGAAAGTTCTAAATCCTGAATTTTCAATTCTCAACTTTAATGAAACTTTGGCAAAGTTTTGAACTTTGCCAAAGTTGGCGCAGCCCCGATCATCCCGCCGCCCGCAGGCGCAGTTCAATCGTGCAACCCGGTCCGGCGGCCAGCACTTCCACGTGTCCGCCGTGCTGGTGGATAATTTGCCGGGAAAGGCTCAGCCCGATGCCGGAGCCGGTTTTTTTGGTGGTGTAAAACGGGATAAACACTTTTTCGAGCGCCTCCGGCTCGATGCCCGGCCCGTTGTCACTGACGCGAATCACAATCTGGCGTTCGCCCGTCGGCTCGGCCTCCACCCGAATCAGGGGTTGGTCTACCACTTCGGTACTTTCGGCGGCATTCCGAATCAGGTTGAGCAACACCATTTCGAGTTGTCCGGCATCGGCGAGCACGAGAAGATCGCTGGGTGGGGGCGTGACCCGCAGCGTAATCCGGCGTTGTTGCAACTCCGGTTGAATCAACTGCGTCACCCGGTGCAGCAACGTCGCCACGGGTACCTCGGCCAGGCGGGCGGGCGGCAGGGTGGTGAAATGCCGGTACGCATCCACAAACCGCATGATCCCCCGGCCCCGGTGCTCGATGGTCGCCAGGGCTTCGGTCAGGTCATTGACCGAGGCGGCGGGCGCGTGGCCATCGCTGAGTTCGGCCTGGACAATTTGCTGCATCGTGCCCACCAACGACACCACGGGCGTGAGGGAATTCATGATTTCGTGCCGGAGTACTTTCGTCAGGTTTTGCCAGGCTTCCAGTTCTTTCTGCTGCAATTCAGCGTGAATATTCTGGAGCGAAACCAACGTGACGAGCCGACCCCGCAGGCGCAGCGTCGTCAGGCGTATCGAAATAGCCTGCTCCTGCGCCGCCCCGGGAGCCGTGCCCGGTCGGTACACGGCGGGGGAATCCGTCCGGGCTTCCGAGCCATGTTCCGACCGGGTTTCTGCCCTGGTTTCCAGCGAGGATTTTTTTAGCAAAGCGAGTAAGGTCGGGTGGCTGGCCTGCAATTCGCCCAAATTACGAAGCCGGTAAGTGCCGAGCAGGCGCAAGGCCGCCTGATTGACGAGATCGACGTTACCCACAGCGTCGAAGGACAACAGGCCAACGCTCACGTGCTGCACGAGTGCGTTGAGGTAGTGCAGGTTGGCTTCTTTTTCGGCCCTGGCCTGCCTGAAGGCTTCGAGCACTTCGTTGAACTGTTGGTTTAAATCCTGAAAACTTTGCCCCAATCCGTTATCTGACCGGAAGGAAATGGCAAAATCGGAATACCGGACCGATTCCAGAAAACGGGTCAGTTTGCGGTTAGTGGCGGCCACGTACCGGTACAATCCGGTCGCCTGGATCGCATTCAAGCCTAAGCCCAGCGCCAACGCCCACGCACTTGGCTGGGCATCCTGCCGGGCATCCTGCTGGGCATGAAATGTGAACCAGGCGGTGGCCAACGCCGTCAGGGTGAGCAGGCCGATGCGCCAGACTAACCCCGTGCCGAAATTTCTATAACCCATATTTTTCCAAACGCCGGTAGAGCGCCTGTCGCGATAGCCCCAGGTCACGGGCTACTTCCGTGATGTTGCCGTTGTATTTCTGCAAAGCCTTCTGAATCAACTGTTTCTCTACGTCTTCCAAATGCATGGTTTCCCGGAATGAAATATCCTCGTGCGTCGTTGAGGCGGTGCCGAAGAAGAAATCTTCCGGCTCCAGTATCGTGCCGCGCGTTAGAATCACGGCCCGTTCGATGGCGTGTTGTAACTCCCGCACATTGCCCGGCCAGCCGTACTGCCGCAACTGCCGCACCAACGGGGTACTCAGCGAAGTAACCGGGCGATTGTACTGCTTGCGGTACTGTTTCAGGAAATGCTCGGCGAGTGGTACGATGTCGTCGGGGCGCTCGCGGAGTGGGGGCAGGCGCAACTCGATGGTGTTGATGCGGTAGAGCAAATCCTGCCGAAACCGAGACGTCGGACCGTTCCGCTCAGCCACTCGCTGGTGAATCGGTGCGTTGGTGGCGCAAATGAGCCGAACATCGATGGGTCGGGCTTTGTTGGTACCCACCCGCGTGACGGTCCGCTGCTGAAGGACGTTGAGCAACCGCGCCTGCTGGGGTAGGGAAATATTGCCGATTTCGTCGAGAAAAATGGTTCCGCCCTGGGCTTCTTCAAAACGCCCGGCGCGATCTTCGCGGGCGTCGGTAAACGCGCCTTTGACGTGGCCGAAGAGTTCGCTTTCAAACAGACTTTCGGTCAGCGCCCCCAGATCGACGGGTACGAAGGGCCGCTCGTGCCGCAACGAACGTTGGTGAATCGCCCGCGCAACGAGGTCTTTGCCCGTGCCGTTTTCGCCCAGAATCAGCACGTTGGCATTGGTGGCGGCTACGCGCTCGATGGTGTCGAAAACGGCTTGCATGGCCAGGCTATTTCCAATGATTGACTGCGTGAATGAGGGCGTGCCGGGATTTGCCTTTTTACTTTCGTCTTTGTCCATTTTCCCGGCCAACGCGGCCTGGAGCGTCGCCAGCAGTTTATCGTTTTCCCAGGGTTTCAGCACAAAATCGGCGGCACCCGCTTTGATGGCCCGCACGGCCATTTCAACGTCGCCGTAGGCCGTCAGCATCACGACAACGAGTTTTGGGTCGATGTCCAGAATCCGGTCGAGCCAGTCGAAGCCTTCTTTCCCGCTGCTCACGTCGCGGGTAAAATTCATATCGAGCAGGACGATGTCGTAGCCGCCATTGGTCACCAGAAACGGAATCCGTTCGGGGTTTTTCTCGGTATCCACTTGTTTGAAATACCGCTTCAGCAGCAAGCGCGCCGCCAGCAGCACATCGACATCGTCATCGACGATCAGAATTTTAACGGGGATGGGTTCGGGCATGGGGGAATTAATGGGTGAATGACACAGAGGCTGTTTAGGATTTCGATTTTTAGCCCTGAGTGATTGAGACGCTTTCCAAACTTTTTTTGTCATCCCGACGTAGGAGGGACCTTGCTGGTGAGTAATATGCAAGGTCCCTCCTACGTCGGGATGACAAAAAAAGTTTTATTTTCCAGAACTTAAACAGATTCATTTGATGCATAAAAAGGGAGGTCATTCTATGAATTGCAAATATGATACAAACAAACGTTTTCGCTCCGTACCATAGGAATTACGCATCCGATTTAACCCACACCACGGAGCAAAACGGAGGTTAAATCTTTGAAAATAAACCATTTAAATATTCTTTCATTCTCTCATTCATTCATTGGTTCACCTGTCCGCTTCCGCACACGCCCCGTCCGATTTCGGACATAAAAACCGGGCAAATTGAGTATAACTCGCTGAAAGTCAGCAATTGCCCATTCGTGGCACAGCAATGGATATAATCTGAACGACCAAAACTTCTTCGATTTTAACATGGACCGCGCTTTACCCAAACGTTTCTGGACTTCTCAACGCATTATTCTTTCGGCGGGGGGGCTGTTGATCGCTTCGCTGTTGGCCTATAGTCTCCTGTTTGCTGATCGCCGCTCAAAGCTCAACGTCGAGAAAGATAAAATTACGGTTTCGCTCGTCACGACGGGGCCGTTTGAGGATTTCATCGCCGTAACGGGGGTAGTGCAACCGCTCAAAACCATCCGCCTCGACGCCGTCGTGGGGGGCTACGTCACGCAGAAACTCGTGGAGGGTGGGAGCATGGTCAAGCAGGGCGACATCCTTTTGAAGTTGGAAAACCAAAGCCTGAAACTAAACTTTTTACAGTCAGAAACCGAAGCCAACCGGCTCGTCAATGACTTGCAGAACACCCGCCAACGCCTGCGGGTGGAGCGGTTTGCGTTGCGGAAAGCCCTCGCCCAACTCGATTTTAGCCTCGACCAGGCCAAAGATACCTGGGAGCGCCAGCAGAAACTGTACAAAGACAAAGTAATTCCCGAACAGGATTACCTGAAAGCCAAACGCGACTACGAGGCCCTGGTGGAGCAGCGCAAAATCGAGATCGAATCGCAGCAGTACCAGGAAGAAAACGCGGCCTTGCAAATCAAGCAACTGGAAGGGACCCTTCAGCGCACACAGAAAAACGTGGCCCTCTGGCAGCAAACTCTGGAAAACCTCGTGGTGAAGGCTTCCGTGTCCGGGCTGCTGTCGAGCATCGACGTGGAGGTTGGGTCGAACATCAACCAGGGCCAGAACATTGGGCAAATCGACGACCTCAACGGCTTCAAAATGCGTGTCGGGGTGGATGAACACTACCTCAACCGCATCTTCCCCGGCCTCAACGGTTCGTTTGAATTTAATGGACAAAAATACGATCTGCAAATCAGCCGCGTGTACTCCGAAGTACGCAGCGGACGCTTCGACGTCGATATGATTTTCGTTCAAGGAACCCCATCGGGCATCAAGCGCGGCCAATCCACGCCGATTCAGTTGGAGTTGGGTAAAGCCGCCAAAGCCACGCTGCTGCCCGTCGGGGGCTTCTTCTCGGATACGGGCGGCAACTGGGTGTACGTCGTGGACAAATCGTCGGGTAAGCGGGCCGTGAAGCGGAACATTACGCTGGGCCGCAAGAACCCGGAGTTTTTTGAGGTTCTCGAAGGTCTGCAACCCGGCGAGCAGGTAATCACGAGCAGCTACGAGAATTTCGGTGATAACGAAGTATTGGAATTTTAAAAAATCATGATCCAAACCATCAACCTCCAGAAACTCTTCGCGACGGAAGAGGTAGAAACCACCGCCCTGAACGGCATCAACATGGATGTCAACGACGGCGAGTTCGTCGCTATCATGGGACCGAGCGGCTGCGGCAAGTCCACGTTGCTCAACATCCTCGGCCTGCTCGACAATCCCAGCGATGGAGCCTACAACTTCTACGGCACAGAAGTGGCCAAAATGAGCGAACGGCAGCGGGCACAGCTTCGTAAAGGGGCCATCGGTTTCGTGTTTCAGAGTTTTAATCTGATCGACGAACTGACGGTCTACGAAAACGTAGAGTTGCCCCTGCTATACCTGAAAACGCCCGCCGAGGAGCGCAAAAAACGCGTGGAAACAGCCCTGGAGCGGATGGCGATTATGCACCGGCGCAATCACTTCCCACAGCAACTGTCGGGCGGTCAGCAGCAGCGCACGGCCATTGCACGGGCCGTAGTGGCCAAACCCAAACTGATTCTGGCCGATGAACCAACGGGTAATTTAGACTCGAAGAACGGGGAGGAGGTAATGAAACTCTTAGGCGAACTGAACGACGAAGGCACGACGATCATCATGGTGACGCACTCGCCCTACGACGCTGGTTTCGCCCACCGGATCGTGAACCTGTTTGATGGTAAGGTGGTAACGGAGAATTTCCACGTGTGACTAAACGACAAACACCAAATCAGCCATGAAAACCCTTCTTACAACCTGTTGTCTGCTCTGTGCTTTGGTTATAACGGCTTCGGCTCAGACGATTGTGCAGAGTATGCAGACGATTAACAACGACAATACGCTGGCGATGACCATCGTCGGCAAGAAAGACGGTCGTCCGTTCCGCCATAGCCTTCGTTTCGACGTAGCGGGGATGGCAAAAGTGCAACGTGATTCGCTCTATCAGCAGACTCTTGGGGTGCTCGACATTCTCGGTATCAGGAATGTTCCAGGCATGAAGCGGCCGGGGGCTGATGTCGTTCAGGGAGACTCTGTTGTCTTTCGCTGTGAGACATGCGGGAAAAAAGGCAAACTGGAGATTTCTGGGGGCAATTACTTAGCAACCCGGCCGATCAACCCAAAACGTGACCCTGGGAAACGCTTTCCGCTGACGATGCACCTGAGTCCAGGCGATTACAAACTGTTGTACCGGCAGCGAGGAAGTCGGGAGATTCAGTCGTCGTTCTCGGTCAAAGCCGGGGAACAGAATGTAGTGACGGTGAAGTAGCGGGCGCTACAAGAACGCGTCCATGATTATTATCAGGCAAAAACCTCGCTCAACGGAAGTTCAACTCCCGTAACGAGGTCAAGTAGCGTCTTGTCTTCGGTGAAGAACTGGTATTTACCAATGGCTGAATAGACCGAAATGGCTTGAAAGATGGGTAACACTAACCAGCACGATTTGACGCCCGCATTGAAATACCGCTCAAACTTGGCTACAATTTCGGCGTCGGATTGGGAAGGTGAAACGATCTCAATAATTGTCAGCGGCATCTCGGTCATCGACGTAATGTCATGCAGAAAGTCGATTTGCAATTTGGGATAGATGGCAATATCCGGGACCGTATCGGGACATTCGGGCATCGTTATATTCAACTCCGACAAAACTGTGTGTGTCTTACGATAGCGGGTTTTCAACTCAACTAATAGGTTAGTCTGCACGTAGGCGTGATTCAGGGTAGGCATGGGTTTTCCGCGTTCGCGTTCGTAGTCAGACAATTGTTCGATGACGGCTTCCATAGCTTCAGCGTTTTTTCCTAAAGATAATAAACCAAACCTGTTATGTTCCGCAACTACCTCAAAATCGCCCTCCGAACGCTGTGGCGTAACCGGCTGTTTACGACCATCAACGTGCTGGGGCTGTCGGTCGGGCTGGCCTGCGTGGTGGTGCTGGTGCTTTTTGCACAGAAATGCCTGACCTGGGATACTGGTCACACTAATCTCGACCGGATTTACTACGTCAGAACGCAATCGCCGGGTGGCGAACCGTACAACCAAACGGTGTACCCGCTGCTTGACCAGATGCTGCGCGACTATCCCGAAATCGAGACCGGTACGCACAATCAAGGTTGGAACAGACCCTGGATCGAATATGGCAGCAAGAGCATTCAGGAGCCGACCGACTACGTTGATTCGACGTTCTTCCGGGTCTTTACGTTTCCGTTCAAATACGGCGATCCAGCTACGGCCCTGCTGAACAAACGGTCGGTGGTGCTGAGCGAGAAGACCGCGCAAAACCTGTTTGGCGACACCAACCCGGTTGGTAAGTACGTGACCGTCAGCGACACGCTGCACTATGCCGTTACGGGTGTACTGGAGAGACTGCCATCCAATTCGTCGCAGCAGTTCGAGGTGCTGATGCCAGCCGCCAATCTATACGACAATCCGGGGTTCCGGGAAAACGCCGACTGGTCCAACACCTTTGCTACGACGTTCATCCTGCTGAAGAAGGACGCCAACCCCGCCCGATTAGAAGCCAAATTACCCCAGTTGGTGAAGGCCCATTATGAGCCTCACGCACGAAACTCAATCCTGAAATTAGCGCCATTCAAAAACTACATCTACACCCAAAATTCATCGTTTCAGGGGTTGATTTACGGGTCCATTGTTATTGCCCTGTTTCTGCTGTTTATCATCAGCGTTAACCTCATCAACCTGAATATGGCCTCGGCCCTGCCCCGTGCCAAAGAAGTGGCCATGCGTCAGGTGGTGGGTGCCACACGCCGACTGGTACTGGGGCAGTTCTGGACGGAATCGGGTTTGGTCGTAGCTGCCTCTCTGCTATTATCGGTGTTATTCGCTGTATTCTTTTTGGTGCCGAACTTCAATCAACTGCGGAGCGAAAATATGCAGTTGAGCATCGACCTGTCTACCGATTATCCCACCATTCTGACCGTACTGGGTATTGCGCTGACGGTGGCATTAGTGGCCGGAACGTACCCTGCTCTGTACCTGATGAGTACGAAAACCACCGACGCTGTGAAAGGAAAGGTTTCGGCCGATCCGAAGCGCGGGCGGCTCCGGCAAAACGGCCTGATTGTGTTGCAGTTTACGCTGGCCGTGGTGTTGATTCTCGGTACTATCGGGATGCGCGAACAACTCCGGTACATGAAAGAAGCTAACCTCGGCTACGACAGAGAAAATGTGCTGGTGTTCAGTACCGACCTGGCCTATCGCGACGAAGAACTGGCGTTGTCGCGTGGGAGGACTATTTTCGACCGGCTGCGGCAGAACCCCAACGTGGCGTCGTTCACCAGCACGTATTACACGCCGGTTGCCTACCAGAACAACTTTAACCAGTATCATCCCGACGGTAACCAAAACCAGCAGGTACACCTGCGGCACATGAATGGGGCGGTCAACTACACCGAAACGCTGAAGATTCCGATGCTGGAAGGGCGTAATTTCTCCGACGCCACGCTCGCCGATTCGGTTAGCAACGCCGTGATTATCAACGAGTCGGCGATGCGGGCGTTTGGCTGGAAAACGGCGGTGGGTAAAAAACTCCGGCAGCTCAATAATTTATCGGTCTACACCGTCATTGGCGTGACGAAAGATTACCACTACCGCGACCTGACCGACCGGGTGGAGCCGATGCTACAATGGTACGGTGGACGCGAAAGCTTAAGTGGGTTTCTGATGGTCAGGGTTACGGACCCGGCCAAAGTTCCGGCTCTCGTCGCGGACCTGGAGCGGGAATTCAGAAAAATACCGGCTCGCCGGGCACTCACCTACACCTACCTCTCCGACGACATTGCCCGGTCGTATCAATCACTCGACAACATCTGGCGGATGATCAGCTTCGTCACCCTGATTGCCCTGCTGACGGCCTGTGTGGGTATTTTTGGATTAGTTACGCTTATGGCCCGGCAACGGACCAAAGAAATTGGTGTCCGTAAAGTGCTGGGTGCGAGCGTGGCCAGCATCGCGGCCCTGCTCGCATCCGACTTTCTGAAACTCGTTGGGGTAGCCATCCTGATTGCCTCGCCGTTGGGCTGGTGGCTGGGAAATACCCTGCTGCGTTCCTTCGCTTACCATACCAAAATTCAATGGTGGTACTTCGCCATGGCGGGTGCTCTGGCGGTAGGCATCGCGCTGGGATCAGTCATTTTCCAGGCAATCCGGGCCGCCCTGCTGAACCCGGTACAGGCACTACGTTCTGAATAAACCTCCATAATTATGTTCCGCAACTACTTCAAAATCGCCGTTCGTTCCCTGCGGAAAAACCCGATTTACAGCCTTCTCAACGTGGCCGGATTGACGCTGGGCCTCACCTGCGGGCTGCTCATCACGGGGTACGTGCTCAACGAACTGAGTTACGACCGTTTTCACCAAAACGCCGACCGCATTGTGCTGTTGCAACAATTCGAGCAGACCGGCACCAGCGGCGGCAAACTGGCGACGGACTTCGGACAAACCTTCGCGCAAGTCGAAAAAACCGTTCGGTTGAAGCAGGCCCAACCCCTGATCGCCCACCGAAATACGGCATTTTACGAAGAGGCTTTTTATTTCGCCGACAGCAGCGCCTTCGGCGTATTTTCGGTGCCGCTGGTGCTGGGTAACCCGAAGACGGCCCTCACCGAGCGCTACGGCGTGGTTCTGTCGGAATCAGTGGCGCAGAAATATTTTCCGGCTCAAAATCCGCTTGGTCAGTCGTTGCGTTACGACAACAAGTACACCCTGCACGTGACGGGCGTGATGCGCGACTGGCCCGGCAACTCGCACGTCCGGCCCGGTTTTCTGGCTAATTACGCCAATGCCAACGAACTCGTCGGGTACGATGTCACGACGAATCTCTGGGGGGGCAGTGCCTGGACGTACTTGCTGCTCACGCCCGGTACCCGCCCGGAAACCGTTGAGGCGCAGTTTCCGGCGTATTTGAAAGACCTCAACGATCCGAACGTGGGTGTCTGGAAATTGCGCCTGATTCCGCTGACCGACCTGTACCTGCGCACGGATCTGATCGCCCCGAACCGACTGACTTACGTAACGATTTTCTCGGTGGTGGCGCTCCTGATTCTGGCACTGGCGGTTTTCAACTACGTCAACCTCGCCACCGCCCGCGCCACCCAGCGGGCCAAAGAAGTGGGCCTGCGCAAAGTGCTCGGCTCGACGTTCGGCCAACTCTGGCGGCAGTTTTTGGGCGAAACGGCCGTGTTCATCGCGCTAACCGTGGCCCTGACCGCGCTGATCATGCCGCTCGTGCTGGCACCCTTCAACGAACTGGCCGACAAGCACCTCACACTATCCGGCTTGCTGACGCCACCGCAGTTGGCGGGCTTTGCTGCGGGATTGGTGGGCTTGTGCCTGCTGGCGGGGGGCTATCCGGCTTTCGTGCTGGCGTCGTTCCGACCGGCGGCGGTACTCAAAGACGCGCACCGGATGGGGTTGGGGGGCAAAACCGGCTCGCGGCAACCCTTGTTGCGGCAAGCACTCGTGGTGGGCCAGTTTGCCGTATCCATCGTCATGATCGTCGCGACGCTGGTGGTGTACAGCCAATTGCGCTACGTACAAACTAAAAACCTCGGCTACCAACGCGAGCAGGTGCTGGTAATGAACCTGCACGACGCGACCACCCAGGCCAAGCAACAGTTTAAGCAGGAAGTGCAGAAACTGGCGGGCGTCGTGTCGGCCACGCAGAGTTACAGCGTACCGGGCAGCGGTGCCCTGCTTGGCGAAAAACTCGTGAGCGACTACGCCCCGAAGGGAGCGACGGATTTAGGCATCAGCCGGTTGACCGTGGACGAAAATTTCCTGAAAACCTTCAGCATCAAGCTGGTGCAGGGCCGGAATCTCGACGCCAACCGACCCGCCGACCGAAAGGCTTTCCTCATCAACCAGGCCGCGATGAAGTACTTTGGCTGGGACAAGATCGACGGCAAAATGCTCGGCTATTACACCTTTGAATACGACCAGACCGGTAGCTACCGCGAGGTGCCCCAGCGCGGGCCGGTGGTGGGCGTGGTGGACGATTATCACCAGAAAAACCTGAAAACCACCATCGAGCCACTGATGTTTTCGCTCACCAACGGCTGGGAAGGAATGGTCTCGGTGAAAATACAGGCGAGCGGCGGCGTTCCCGCCACCCTCGGGCAAATCGAGCAGCTGTGGAAACAGTCGTTTCCGGCCACTCCGTTCGACTACGAATTCATGGACGATTTCTTCAACCGGGCCTACCAGGCCGACCGCCGGGCGGGGCAGGTGTTCGGGTTGTTTGCGGCGCTGGCCGTGGCCATTTCCTGCCTGGGGTTGTTTGGTCTGGCCACGTTCGCCGCCGAACGCCGCACGAAGGAAATCGGGGTGCGCAAAGTCCTCGGCGCGTCGGTGGGTAGCATTGTCAGCCTGCTTTCCAAAGATTTCCTCAAACTGGTCTTTTTTGCGTTCCTTCTGGCCAGCCCCATCGCGTGGTATTTCATGCACCAATGGTTGCAAGATTTTGCCTACAAAATTGATATTGAATGGTGGGTATTTGCGGTGGCGGGTCTGCTGGCAGTGAGTATTGCGCTACTGACGGTGAGTTTTCAGAGTGTGAAGGCGGCGTTGACGAACCCGGTGAAATCACTTCGTTCCGAGTAAAACCCTTACGACTATGTTCAGAAACTATCTCAAAATCGCCTGGCGGAATATTGCCACAAACAAGGCTTACTCAGCCATCAACATTGGTGGGCTGGCCGTAGGGATGGCGGCTACACTGCTCATTTTTCAATACGTCGCTTTTGAGCGAAGCTATGACCGTTTCCATGAGAAAGCAGACCGTATTTTTCGGGTAAAGGCCGAGCGGTACGAGAAAGGTGTTTTGTCGACCGAGTGGGCAGGTGGGCCGTTTGCCGTTGGCAACCACCTGAAAGATGCGTTTGGGGAGGTCGAAGACTATGCCAAAGTGCATATTCGGAACAAGCTGCTCCTGGAATCAAACGACCGAAAATATAAAGTCGAGCAGGGGGCCTTTGCCACACCCTCGTTTTTTACCGTTTTCTCCTATCCCCTGTTAACCGGCGACCGGAAAACGGCCCTGACTGAACCGAACACGGGCGTTATTTCGGTCTCGCTGGCGAAGCGGTTGTTTGGGGTAAAAAATCCGATGGGGCAGATTGTCACCATCGAACGTGAATTTCCGATCAAAATAACGGGTGTTTATCCCGATTTCCCCAAAAACTCCCATCTGAAAGCCGACTACCTGATGTCGTTCAGCACATTCCAACGGTTAGTCAATCTTAGAAGCGAACCGGATGAAAACCTCGATAATGCCTGGAATTGGGATGGTTGCCTAACTTATCTGGTACTGAAACAAGGGGTAAATCCCGAAAAATTAGCGGCTAAATTCCCGGCCTTTTTGCAGAAAAACGAGCAGGTAGACGCAAAAATGGGCAATCGACTGGCCTTGCAGTTACAGCCGCTTCCTGATATTCACTTGTACTCCCATTTTATGATGGAAGCTGGTGCCAATGGCGACGGTAACTCGGTGTATGTGCTGTTGTGCGTGGCGTTTTTCATCATTGCCATTGCCTGGATCAACTACATCAATCTGGCAACGGCTCGTGCCATTGGCCGGGCGAAGGAAGTGGGCGTGCGGAAAGCCGTTGGCTCCTATCGCAATCAGTTGATTGGTCAGTTTTTGATTGAATCGGCCCTCCTCAACTTGATTGCTGTTGTGGTGGCATTCATCAGTATTGTGGCGGCCCTTCCGCTGTTCAATCAGTTTACAGATCAGCAACTGGATTATTCATTTGTGACCTCAACCCGTTTCTGGCTTGGCTTAGGCAGTATGTACGCGATCGGTACGCTGTTTTCGGGAGCCTACCCGGCGTTTGTGTTGTCAAATTTCAATCCGGTGTCAGTCTTGAAAAACGGGCTCAGTTCCTTCAAAGAGGGCGTTTTTCTGAGAAAGTCGCTGGTCGTTATCCAATTTTCGGCGTCTGTTTTCCTGCTGGTTGGCACCATCACGGTGTTTCGCCAATTGCAGTTTATGCGTAGCCAAAACCTGGGGATCGACATTGGCCAAACGCTGGTGCTGGATAAGCCAATGAATGACTCGACCCGAATCAACCAGACGAAGGCATTCAAAGGCTACCTCCGCCAGCAGTCCACAATCAAAAGTATTGCCGTGTCGGGCAGTATCCCTGGCGAAAAAGTGGAGTTCAACGCGGGCGGCATCCGGTTGGCCGGTACACCCGAAGAAACCGGTAAACAGTACCGCGTGATCGGCGTTGATTATGATTTCATCAACTCATTCGGCATGAAGGTGACTGCCGGGCGCAACTTCGATGAGAAGCTGGGCGAGAAAGATGCCGTGGTGTTCAACCGAACGGGGATCAGGCAGTTAGGCTTTGCCAGCCCGGAGAAAGCGTTGGGTCAGCGAATTGATTTCTGGGGTGAAATACTCACCATCGTCGGGGTCGTGGACGATTTTCATCAGCAGTCGCTTCGGGAAGCGTACGAGCCGCTCATCTTACGATTAGATCCCGGTGTAAACGGGCAGCTATCCATCAAACTGACTGACCGTAACCCCAGTCAGGCCATTGCCGTTGTCAGACAAGCTTGGGCGAAATTTTTCCCAACCGACCCGTTTGTGTACTCCTTTTTAGACGAACGCTACGACAAACAATACCGGGCCGACGAGCGATTTGGGCAGGTGTTTGGCTTTTTCACACTGCTGGCTGTGCTGGTTGCCTGCTTAGGGTTACTGGGTCTGGCCACGTTCACGGCACAACAGCGGACAAAAGAGATTGGCGTTCGTAAAGTGCTGGGTGCCAGCGTGGGTAGCATCGTGGCCCTGCTCTCCAAAGACTTTTTGAAACTCGTGCTGATCGCCATTGTCATCGCGTCGCCGATTGCGTGGTACACCATGCATCGCTGGTTGCAGGATTTCGCCTACAAAATTGACATTGAGTGGTGGGTATTTGCGCTGGCCGGTTTGCTGGCGGTGGGCATCGCCTTGCTGACGGTGAGTTTCCAGAGCGTGAAAGCCGCGCTGATGAACCCGGTCAAATCATTGCGGAGCGAATAACGTAGTGGGGGGGGGGGCGGGGGGGGGGGGGGGGGGGGGGGGGTGGGTTGGGGGGGGGGGGGGGGGGGGGGAGTTGGGGATTGGGAACACAACGGCGGCGAGCGCTTTGTTTTGTGCTTACTGCGGGATTGCGCCCGAAGATGCCGTGGGGG